>DAOTYW010000183.1:0-14173 GCA_034434755.1 Anaerolineae bacterium
GGAAGCCGCACAGCGGCGATTTCCGGGGCAAGCCGGGCCCCTTAAGTTGTGAACGATGGGTTCCCTCCTCAGGTGACACGGTGACACGGTGACACGGAGACACGGTGACACGGAGACACGGTGACACGGAGACACGGTGACACAGTCCTCATGTCTCCTTGTTTCCTTGTTCCCGCGTCACCGTGTCACCGCGTCCCCGTGTCACCGCGTCACCGCGTCACCGTGTCCCCGCGTCACCGTGTCACCGCGTCACCGTGTCACCGCGTCCCCGCGTCACCGCGTCCCCGCGTCACCGTGTCCCCGCGTCCCCGCGTCCCCGCGTCTCCGCGTCACCGCGTCACCGCCTCTCCGATCTTCTCCTTGAACACCTGCACATCGAACCGGGCAGCGTTCTCCACGCAGGCGCGGGGGTCCACGCTCTGCGGGTCGAAGCGCTGCACGGCTGCGGCCAACGATTCCGGGGTCGGCTCATCGAAGAAGACGCCCGTCTGCCCCTCGATCACCGAGTCTAGCGCCCCGCCGCCTCGGAAGGCGATCACCGGCCGCCCGGCAGCCTGGGCCTGCACCGGCGCGATCCCGAAGTCCTCCACGCCGGGCAGGACGTAGGCGCGGCAGCGGGCGAACAGGCCGGGCAGTTCCCCGGCGGGCACGCGGCCCAGGAAGGTGACCGTCGGGCCGGCCAGCGCCTCCAGCGCGGCGCGCTCCCGCCCGTCCCCGGCGATGACCAGCGGCAGCCCCAGTTGGGTGAACGCCTGCACGGCCAGGTCAATGCGCCGGTAGGGGATCAGTCGGGAGACGATCAGGTAGTAATCGCCGTGGGTCGGCGCGGGCTGGAAACGGGCCGTCTCCACCGGCGGGTAGATGATCTCCGATTCTCGCCCGTAGAAGCGGCGGATGCGCGCCTGTACCTCACTGGAGATGGCGATGAACCGATCCACCCGTTGCGCGGCGCGGTAGTCCCAGCGGCGCAGCAGGGCCACCAGCGGACGCAGGCCGGCGCGCAACGCCGGCGACAGCCCCTCCCGCGCCGCGTAACCGTCGAAGTCCCAGACATAGCGGGTGGGGGTCAGACAGTAGCAGATATGGGTGGCCGCGCCCGTGCGCACGGCATGGCAGAAGCCGGACTTGTTGCTCAGCACCACGTCGTAACCGGAGAGATCGAGCCCGGCGAAGGCCAGCGGGTAGAGCGGCAGGTAGGGCTGGTGGTGGCGATAGATGCCCGGCAGGCGGTCCATCCAGGTCGTGCGGATATCCCAGGCGCGGTAGGCGGCGGGCATCCCTTCCGGCCAGTACATCGAGGTGTAGATCGGGGCAGCGGGGAACATGGCGACGAGTGTCTCCAGGACATCCTCCGCGCCGCCGATCTGATTCAGCCAATCATGGACGAGAGCGAGCCGCATCGGTGGTACACGGGGGTAGGAAGTGGTTGCTGCTCCATAGCAACTGCTCACTTTCTTGCAGGTTTGGGCGCAATTGGCAGCCAGAAGCGCACTTCAATGTAAAGAACAGCGGTGGGAAACTGGAAGGCCATGCTCACACCTCTGCCTCGATTATACCACACAAATCTCGTCCCCCACGGCCACCTCCCCCGCCTCCAGCACGCGGGCGAAGATGCCCTCACGGGGCATGACGCAGTCTCCCACCGCCTGGAAGACGGCGCAGCCGGTGTGGCAGGTCTTGCCGATCTGGGTCACTTCCAGCAGCGCGCGGCCCACCCGCAGCCGTGTGCCCACGGGCAGGGTGTACAGCACCAGCCCCCGCGTGGTGATGTTCTCGGCGAAGCTGCCCTCCTGCACATTCAGCCCGCGGGCGCGCATCTTTTCGATGGACTCCTCGGCCAGCAGGGAGACCTGGCGGTGCCAGGGCCCGGCGTGGGCGTCGCCCTCCAGCCCCCATTCGGGGCGCAGCATCGCCCGGCCGACGTTCTCCTTGGCTGTGCCCTTCCCCGCGCTCGTGCACACCGCCACCACCTGCCCCACCAATCCCTCGCTCATTTTCCCTCCACCTCTTCACATCCCCGCATCCCCGCGTCTCCGCGTCTCCGCATCCCCGCATCCCCGCGTCTCCGCGTCTCCGCATCACCGCGTCTCCGCGTCCCCGTTTCCCCGTGTCTCCTCTTCCCACTCCCCACTCTTCCCCCCGCTCTTGCGCAGCAGGTGGATGTTCTGGATGCGCATCCCGCGGTCAACGGCCTTGCACATATCGTAGATGGTCAGCGCGGCGACGCTCACCGCCGTCAGCGCCTCCATCTCCACACCGGTGACCCCCGTGCAGCGCACCCGCGCTGTGATGCCGACCACGGCGCGGGCCTCGTCGAACGAGAAATCCACTGCCACAGCGGTGATCGGCAGCGGATGGCAGAGGGGGATCAGTTCGGGGGTGCGCTTGGCAGCCATCACCCCGGCCACGCGGGCCACGGCCAGCACGTCCCCTTTGGACAGACCGCCGCTCTGGATCAGCGCCAGCGTCTCCGGGCGCATCCAGACCTCACCCGCGGCCACTGCCTCGCGCACGGTGGCCGGCTTGTCGCTCACGTCCACCATCCGCGCCGCGCCGCGCTCGTCCAGGTGACTGAGACCCATCGGCATCACCCTCCGATCTGGGACATCGGCAGGCCGACCGGCATGGACTGATCCGCCAGGTGGTGGCGGCGCGGCTTGGCGATGACGGCCTGCTGGAAGAGCTGGCGGATCTGCTCGTCGTCGGCGCCGGCCCGCAGCAGCGCGCGCAGGTCAATCGCCTGGTCGGAGAGCAGGCAGGGCAGCAGCCGCCCGTCCGAGGTCAGGCGCAGCCGGTTGCAGAACGGGCAGAAGTGCTCGGTCACCGGGCTGATGAAGCCGATCGTCCCCGCGGCGCCCGGCAAGCGGTAGTAGCGGGCCGGGCCGGCGCCTTCGCCCTGGGCCGGCGTCAACGCGCCGAGGGCCGCCTCGATGTGGGCGCGGATCTCCGCCGCCGGGATGACCCCGTGGTCCGACCACCCGCTCCCGCCTTCTTCGTGTGGGTGGGCTGCGGCGCCCAGCGGCATCACCTCGATGAAACGCACGTGCCAGTCGGGTTGCAGCGTCAGGCGGGCCAGGTCCACCACCTCGTCGTCGTTGACCCCGCCGACGACCACGGTGTTGATCTTCACCGGGCGCAGGCCGGCGTCCAGCGCCGCTCGCCGCCCGTCCAGCACATCCTCCAGCCGTCCCCAGCGGGTGAGCTGACGGAAGCGCTCTGGCCGCAGGCTATCCAGGCTAATGTTGACCCGCCGCAGGCCGGCCCGCGCCAGCGGCCCGGCGTACCGGGACAGCAGCACCCCGTTCGTCGTCATCGAAAGGTCGTCCAGGCCAGGGATGCCGGCCAGTTCGGCCACCAGGTCAACGATCCCCTGCCGCACCAGCGGTTCGCCGCCGGTCAGGCGGATGTGGGCAAAGCCGATGTCCACCGCCACCCGCACGACGCGCGCGATCTCCTCATAGCTCAGGATGTCCTGATGCGCCAGCGGCTGGACGCCCTCTTCGGGCATGCAGTAGACGCAGCGCAGGTTGCAGCGGTCGGTCACCGAGACGCGCAAGTACTGGATCGGACGGTCGTAGGCGTCGCGACAGGACATGCTTTCTCCGTCCGGCAAGTATACCATGCCCCGTTCCGGTTGACAAAAGAGGCCTCCCCTGGTAGAATGGCCGCGCATGGCCCGTTCGTCTAGCGGCCGAGGACATCGGCCTCTCAAGCCGGAAACAGGGGTTCGAATCCCCTACGGGCCACAGAGGGACTTCCGAGGTCTTGGACTTCGGAAGTCTTTTCATTGACAAATGCCTTTCCTGGGCGTATACTTCGCGGTCAACCAGCGTTCCTTGTGGACCTGAGGTGCGGGAGTGGAGATGGTCGAATCGCCAGCCCTCGACATCGAGCGGGTCCTGGCCCAGGTGCGGGAAGAGGCGGGCCGCGACCTGGTGCGGCGGGCCTACGAGTTCGCCCTGGCCGCCCACGAGGGGGATTTCCGCGCCTCCGGCGAACCGTTCATCCAGCATCCCCTGGCGGTGGCCGACCTGCTGGCCGGTCTGCACATGGACGCGCCGACGCTCGCCGCCGGGCTGCTCCACGATGTGGTCGAGGATACCCCCATCCCCCGTCAGGAGATCGAGTCCCGCTTCGGCCCCGAAGTGGCGGGATTGGTGGACGGGGTCACCAAGTTGCTGCAGATCAACCGCATGGGACGGATCGGCGATGAGCCGTGGGACGAACGGGATCTGGAGAGCCTGCGCAAGACCTTCATCGCCATGGCCCGCGACGTGCGGGTGATGTTGATCAAACTGGCCGACCGGCTGCACAACATGCGCACACTATCCCACCTGGAACCGGCGCGCCGGATGCGCCTGGCCCGCGAGACGATGGATATCTACGCCCCCCTGGCCAATCGGCTGGGCGTCTGGCAGTGGAAAGGGGAGCTGGAGGACCTGGCCTTTCAGGAGCTGAATCCCCGCGCCTATCAGGAGATCGCCGGCGAACTGGTCGGACGACGGGCCGCGCAACAGGCCACGCTGGATCAATATATCGGCCAGCTCCAGTCCCGCCTGCGGATCGAAGGGCTCCGCGCGCGGGTCACCGGCCGCGCCAAACATATCTACAGCATTTACCGCAAGATCCAGCGCAAGCAGGTGCCCCTGGAGCGCATCTACGACATCCACGCCGTACGGGCCGTCGTGGACTCGGTGTCCGATTGTTACCACGCTTTGGGCATCGTCCATAGCCTGTGGGTGCCCATCCCCAGCGAGTTCGACGACTACATCGCCGCTCCGAAGGAGAACGGTTACCAGTCCCTGCACACGGCGGTGATGACCCGCGATGGGACGCTGGAGGTCCAGATCCGCACCCAGTACATGCACCGCATCGCCGAGTACGGCGTCGCCGCGCACTGGTTGTACAAGGAGGGGGCGCGGCACGATCCTGACTTCGAGCGCAGCGTCGCTGCCCTGCGCGCCCAGATCGAGGCCCGCGGCGAGGACGAGGACGCCCGCGAGTTCGTCGAAGCGATCACCGACAGCATGTTCGAGAGCCGCGTCTACGCCTTCACCCCCAAGGGAAAACCGATCATCCTGCCTGCCGGAGCCACGGTCCTCGATTTCGCCTATGCCGTCCACACGGAGATCGGCCATCGCAGCCGCGGGGCCAAGGTCAATGGGCGCTGGGTGCCGTTGGACCACGTGGTGCAGACCGGTGATCAGGTCGAGATCGTCACTGCCAAACGGGCCGTTCCCAGCCGGGACTGGCTCAACCCCGACCTGGGGTACGTCAAGACCGCCCGTGCGCGGGCGAAGATCAAGCAATGGTTCCGCCGCCAGGACCGCGAGCAGAACATCGCCACCGGGCGGACGATCCTGGAACGGGAGTTGAAGCTGCTGGGCCTGGCGATTCCTCACGAGACGGTGGCCGGGCTGTTCGGCTACGACAAGGTCGAGGACTTCCTGGCCCGCCTCGGCTTCGGCGACATCCACGTGCACCAGATCGCCTCGAAGATCACCGACCTGCGCCAGCCGGAGGCCGATACTGGCGGGCTGCCGTCGGCGCCTCAGCCGGCCGAGGTGCCCCACGAGGTTCACGTGATGGGCACCGGCGGGCTGCTGACCCGCCTGGCGCGCTGCTGCAACCCCCTCCCCGGCGAGCCGATCATCGGCTACATCACGCGGGGACGGGGCATCACCGTCCACCGGCGGGACTGCCCCGGCGTGCTGAATATACGCGATCCCGAACGGTTGATCGAGGTCGGCTGGGGCGTCGAGAAGCTCACCTTCCCGGTGCCGATCCTCGTCCTGGTCTACGACCGTCCGGGCCTGATCCACGAGATCACCGGCGTGATCAGCAAGGAGGGGATCAATATCACCTACATCTATCAGACGGAAAAAGAAAGCCACATGGCGGTCTATCTGACGATCCAGGTGACCGATGTGGGACAGCTCAGTCGGGTGCTGCAGCGGATCCGCGCGCTGCCTAACGTCATCGAGGTGCAGCGGCTGGCGCGCTGAGGCGGGCCAGTTTGCGGTACTTGACCGCCTCGTAATAGGCCATCAGCAAGCTGAGCCGCAGGCCGTGTAGCCCATCCCGCATTCCCCGCAACGTCACGAAGCGGTACCAGAAGTGGCGCAGCGCCTGCGCGTAGGGGGTGTAGAAGCGGGGTCGCACGCCCTCGTGGAAGAGGATCCCCGCGTCATAGTCGGTGTATCTCCGTTGCCGGGCGACGAAGTCGGCCAGGTCATCGTAGTTGTAGTGGATGAGCGGGTTGTGCAGCCGACCCGCCGGCCCATCAATCACCGCCACCTCGTGGACCGGTCGCTCCCAGCGGGCCCGTCCGCGCCGCACCAGGCGCATTTGGTAATCGGGGTACCAGCCGGCGCCCAGGGTTAGCCGCCCGAAGATGTAGTTGTGGCGCGGCACCGACCAGGCCACCTCCGGGTAATCGCCGGCGGTGACCTGTCGCACCTCCGCCGCCAGCTCCGGCGTGGCCCGCTCGTCGGCATCCACGAAGAAGATCCACTCCGACTCGACGCGGTCGAGGGCGGCGTTGCGCTGCCGGGCGTAGTTCTCGAAGGGGTGTTGGAGCACCTCCGCCCCGGCCTGACCGGCCAGCTCGACCGTGCGGTCGCTGCTGAAGGAATCGAACACCACCCGCCGGTCGGCCCAGGCCAGGCTGGCCAGGCAGTCCTCGATGTGGCTTTCCTCGTTCAGCGTCAGCACGACGGCAGCGACTGGTGGCCTTGCGCTCATCGTCATTCCTTGTCGGTAACTGCCAGCTCACCCTCACGCAGGTTCGGAAGAGACCGGGCAACGAATTGGAGTGGCTATTGCAGTGCGATTCGGGCTGCCGACTGCGCCCAAACCTGCGGGAGGGTGAGCGGTTACTTGCCGGGCCGCCCGCTGGAGGCTAGACTGCAACACCCGCCCAGGCAGACAGCACCTCCTGGTAAGCGGCGGCCCATTCGGGGGAGGCGTGGCGCAGCCGCCGGCGCAGCCCGTTCCGCAGCAGCGCCCGCGCCAGCCGGTAGACCCACGGGGCATGGATGCGTCGGTACAGCCGCGCCCGGCTGGTCCACAGGTTGACGAACGAGGGGATCGGTACCTGGGCCGTGGAGCGTCCGGCGTGATGGACGACGCGGGCGGCGGGCGCGCAGACGGCCCGCCAGCCGGCCTGTCGCATCCGCCAGCACCAGTCAATCTCCTCGCAGTACATCCGGTAGCCCTCGTCCAACAGCCCGGCTTGCGCGATGGCCTCCGCCCGCACCATCATCGCCGCGCCGAGGGGGTGATCCACCGCGAAGGGGGCCTGCCCCTCGTACAACCGGCGCGGGTAGCGCCCGTTCAGCGGCGTCTCGTAGAGGCGGGGTGGGAACGGGAATAGCTCAAAGGCCAGTTGCACCAGCCCGGGGAAGCGGAAGGCGGAGGGTTGCAGCGAGCCGTCGCCGTAGAGCAGGCTTGCTCCGGCCACGCCGACGTGAGGATCGTCCCGCAGCGCCGCCCGCAACGCCGCCGTCGCCCCGGGCAGCACTTCCGTGTCGGGATTGAGCAGCCAGACGTGTGGCGTGCTGCGTGATTCGGGTGGGGTGCTCAGGATGGCCCGCAGGGCCAGGTTATTGCCGGCGGCAAAGCCCAGGTTGCGCTCACTGGCGATGAGGCGGACGGCGGGGAAGTCGGCGGCGACCATGGCGGGAGAGCCGTCCGTCGAGGCGTTGTCCACCACCCAGACCGCGCTGTCGAGGCCAGCGCGTTCCAGGTCGGTCAGCAGCGAGCGCAGGCAGGCGGCCAGCAGCTCGCGCACGTTCCAACTGACAATGACGACAGCCAGGTCCGGCATGCTCGTTGTCCCGGCCTCTGCCGTTCTTACTCTAATCCCAGCACTTCGATTATCCGGCGATCCAGCCGGCGCGCTGCATCGCCCGCCGATAAGATGGACTCCCCCTCTGCCGGATAGAGCACGAATATCACCCCCTCCAGCCGTTCTCTGCGAAACATGACCATCTCCCAGCGGATCCGCACGTTGTCCATCAAGACCACTACCCTCTCGCCACCACGTGTCTCACCGATATCCTCCAGCTCTGTCAGTTCCGCTTCCTCCAGGACCTCGATTCTCTCGTCCTGTTCACACCATTCCCTCAATGGCACCCCGTCCTGTCTGAGCGATACATCGAACCATGCCCGTTCCGGGGCCGTCGCCAGCAAGATGATGTATCCGTACAGTATCTCGCCATACGCCGGTGCCCGGAAGATGAACTGCCCCTCTACTTCTTCTTCACCCTCACCCACGAGTGATTCCAGGTCGGATGGGATGAATCCCTCGAACGGAACTTCTTCGAAGCCAGGTGGCAGGTCTTCTAACCTCAGGACGGCTTCGGAGATGCCTTGCACACGCTCCCACGTGGGTCGCGGCGTCGTAGTCGGTGGCCGTGCTGTCGGTTCGGCGACGACGGTGGGCGCATGCTTGGCAAGGGTCTGTTGGGCATTCGTGAGTAGGGCGCACGACAAGAGGGTCAGGCAAAGCAGACAAAGCACGGCGGCCAGGGGTTTCCCTGTCATCTTTTGCTGTTCTCCAGTAACTGCTCACTTTCCCGCAGGTTTGGGCGCAATTTGCAGTCCAAATCGCCCTTCAATGGCGATTCCGATTCGTTGCTCGGTCACTTCCGAACCTGCGGGGGGATGACTTGCGAGCATACAACGAGATGCCACCGTTGTCAAGCCGCGCCGATCGGGTGGCCGTCATGTTTTTGCGTCCACCCGGCTCGGGCCGGTCTCCAGGCCGCGTCCGACGTCGCCAGATGGTGGTGCGGTTGGAGACCGGCCACAGCCTGGGCAATTACGATCGGACGACAGCGTAGGCTGTGCTGTACGGATCCGATCCCATAGCCGGACCAGCAGGTCCGTCAGCCCCAGCGCCGCGACGGTCAGGGCGACCAGCGCCGGGGCGCCATAGCGGGTATGGCCAACCAGGCCAATGCCCCAGCCGAGGAGGATCCACTGCCCACAGAAGAACGGCGTAATCCGCTCACTCCAATGGTAGAACAGGCGAAAGAGCGCGTTCGGCCGCACACGGTGGACCAGCCAGTGGCACACGGTCAGCCACACCAACACCCAACCGGTGAAGGCCATCACCGCGCCAGGGCCGCTGCGGAAGTAGTCGCCGAGGTGCACCGCTGGCCGATCCAGGATCAGCCAGCCGCCGGTCAGCAACAACAGCAGGCCCACGCCTGCCGTGCGGCGGAACAGCGCATCGCGCTCCGGGCTGGCGACCAGCCATGTGCCAAACGCCAGCCCGGTGAGGGGGTAACTGAGCCACGGCAACAACGGGAACTGCACCATGTCTCCCGTGCCCCACAGCAGTTCCAGCCCCCTGTCCAGCAGAGGCGCGCCGCTCATCCGCCCCCACAGCAGCGGTGCTCCCAGGGTCACCGCCGCTGCCAGCAACAGCCATGCCCATGGCCGGGGAACAAGGGAACGCACGGCAACGATCAGCGCCAGCGAGAGCGCAGCACAGTGGAGCACATCCACCGCCCAGAACAGATCGGCTGGCGTGTGGAACGTCAGGTCGCGTGGGCCGATGATGCCAAGCTGCAGGCCCAGAAAGGCCGGCAGGGTGCCGCGCAGGAAGTTCAGCGCGTAGGCCAGCAAGAGCAGAGTGCCCGCCCGCCGCAGGGCCGCGCGCGGCGAACTGCGCCGGGAGAACGGCAGGGACGCCCCCATCAGAAACAGGAAGACCGGCGCGGCCAGCGGTCCGCCCAGGAACCGGATGGCCGCGCCGTAGAGAGAGACGTTGGCGGCACGACTCCCGTACAGGAGCAGGGCGTGCACGGCCACCATGCCGGGCACGCCCATTCCCCGCGCCAGGTCAAATGACCGCACTCGCTCGCGGGTTTCGGTTACCACACACTGCACTCGAAGTACAGCCACGGCGATTGCGGGCCGTGATTCCCCGCGTTGTCAATGGCCCAGACCGCCCAGCGGAGCGGGTGCTGGTACTCGTGCGGCGCGGTCCATTCGGTGACGTCCAACGACGTGCCATAGACGATGAAATAGGGCGGGCTGCTCTGCCATTGACTGCCATCGTACCATTGCAGGTTGACCCGGTAGCCCTGAATGCCGCTGGGATCGGAGACCGGGTTCCACTGCAACACGACCGTGCCGCAGATGAGCGTGGGCTGGTTCGGGTCCAGGCTGCCCGGGCCGATGGGCGCGGGGGCGGGCGGTGGGGTCGTGTCCCGCGGCGGCGTCGGCGTGACACAGTAACCGGTGACGTTGATGGTCAACGTGCGGACGTCGTGGGAACCGTCTCGCAACAGGACATCCAGGGTGTGGCTCTCCGAGGCGCAGGGGCAGACCTGATGACTGTCCACGCCGGCCACGCCCTGTCCGTCGAAGTAGACTCCCGCGACCTCTGCCGTTTCCCAGTGGATGGTAGTGCAGGTGCCGGCCGGAACAGTCGTGGCGTCGGCCCAGAAGTTGATGTAGGCTGCAGAGGTCGGCATGGGGGTCGGGGTATCGGTGGGCCGATGGGTGGGGCTGGGCGTGGGCGTGGGCGTGGGGGTAACCTGTAAGACGACCGTCGGCACCACGGGGGTCACCCACAGAGGGGGCGTTGACGTGGGCTCGCTCTGGATGGGCACCGGGGTGATCTGCGGGGATACGTGGATGGTGATGGATTCGGAAGTCGCTTCTTCTCCGGCGTCTGTGACGGCACGGATCCGCAGTTGGTGCTCGCCGGGCACACCGGAGATCCAGTTCGCCTGCCCGAACCACAGCCCACCGCCCGCGCCCTGGCTCGTCATCTCGACCGTCATAGGCAGGGCGTCATACTCGTCCACCTGCAACCACATCTGGATGGTCAGGATCTCCGGCCCGGCGGTGACGCGCCCCTGCACCGTCACCGACTGATCGATCCCGATCCACGCGCCGTCCAGTGGGTTGTCTATGAAGACCCCGCTGATCGGGCCCGCTTCTTCTCGGTTGTTGTAGTACAGGCTACATCCAGAGAGCACCACGGCCAACAGCAGCGAAAGCATCATCATCAGGCGAATCCGTTGTGCGCGCATCTCCTCCTCCTCCGGCCTAGTGGCAGGAGCCCTGACAGACCTGGTAGTAGAGCGTAAAGTTGTGCGCGGCCCCCTCGCTCGTCACCTGCCGATTCTCGCCGTTCCAGTCGTCGCGGGGATGGTCGCGGACAACGCGCCCCAGGTCCACCGGCGGGCCGACCCGGTCCGGCATCCCGTAACACTGCAGCGAGATCCGCAACACCACTTCTTCCGTGGTCAGGTCCAGGCTCCGATGCTCGCCCAGGCTCCATGTAGCAGGTCCTTCCCTTTCCAGAGATTGCCCCTCCCACGGCAAGCGCGCCGGTGTCAGACCCTCCACTTCCAGGTAGCAGAAGACCCCCACCCAGTCCTGGTCGGTATACAGCCGCGGGCCCACGCGGATCTGCACCTCCACCGGTGAGCCAACCACCGTGCCCTCAGGTTCCACGAAGCCTGGACAACCCAGAACGTCGCCGGAGATGTGGGGACATCCGTCATCGGCGTCCATCACCCCGTCCCCGTCGGAGTCGGTGCAGGTAGAGGGACGGAGCTGGCACCAGAGCGGCGACGGCCCCTCCCAGATGATTCTCCCTCCACCCTCGGGGGTCAGGGAAGGGCATCCCCCCCGACCAGCGGGCCCGGCCTCGTTGGGGCAGCGGTCGTCGGCGTCCAGCACGCCATCGTCATCGGAGTCGGTGCAGACGGGCGATTGGATTCCCTGCAGGCGCAGCAAAGTACAGAGCAATCTTCGTTGAGCCTCGGCGATGTTCTCGATGTTCGGGCACCCATCGCCAGGGCCGGAGGCCACCGGACACGCATCCTGGTCATCGGGCATCCCGTCCCCGTCCTGATCGTCGGAGTCCACGAGGGGACAGCCCCCATTCTCCTCTGGTCCGGCCAAATCGGCGCATGGATCCTGATCGTCTGCCACTCCATCGCCGTCCCGGTCTCCGCTCTCGCCGGGGCAGCCCAGGTTACCGGCGGGGCCAGGCTGATCGTCGCACTGGTCCTGGATATCCTCCACTCCATCGCCGTCCTGGTCGTTTCGGGCCGCTTCGGGGCATCCCTGTCCCTCGAAGGGGCCGGCCTGATCCGGGCAACGATCTTCCCCATCGGCGATCCCATCCCCATCCCGGTCGGCAGGTTGAGGACAACCATCGTTCTCGGCCAGGCCGAACTGATCCGGGCAGCGATCCTGACTGTCCTGGACCCCGTCGCCGTCCCGGTCGGTCGCCGTATCTGTGGGGCAGCCGCGGGCCGGCAGCAGGCCCGCCTGGTCCGGGCAGGCATCCTGCTCATCGGGCACGCCGTCCCCGTCGCGGTCCGCTGCCTCCACAGCCTGGATGCGCACCGCCGCGACCGCTGTGGCCCCCTGGCGGTTGTACGCCTGGGCGGTCAGGGAATGGTCGCCGGCAGTGTGGGGGGTCCAGACCCAGACCGCCTGCGTCCTGGAGGACATGGCCGGCATATCGCCGGTCAGTTGTCCATCGGCCCATAGTTGCAGACGGGTCAACAGGCTCTCAGGGGAATCCGCCCGCACCTGCACGATGACCGGGGCGCCGACGCCGACCTGGGTGCCGGGGGCCGGACTGACGATCGAGACGGTGGGGGGCGGCGCTGCCGTTTGCCGTCCGCCGAGGAACAGCAGGAGCACCGCAGCCAGGAGCAGCAGGAGACAGGCGACACATATCCAGACTACAGCCGTCAAGGCACGCAGACCTCGCTCGCTTCTCATCACGTCCTCCTTCCGCCCTCGTATCTGCCTACCACTACCCTCCCGCAGGTTAGAAAGTGGCAGTCAAGAGGGCAAACAGCTCATTGCAGCGCACTCCAATGCGGAGATTGCGCCCAAACCTGCGGGAGGGTAGGCAGTTACGATTTCTCCGTGTCCTCTGCATGCTCTGCGGTGAGGGAGATATTTTTCAGCACCTTCCCCCGCCAGGGAGGAGATGAGGTCAGGAATTCCTCATCACCAGCGGCAGGTAGACGCGGTACTGGGCCGCCGCGCCGTACCAAAAGCCGCCGAGCAGCGTGTAGGAGCCGCCGGAAAGCGCCCCGGCATCCGCCTGGCCAGCCGTGCTGCCCAGAGCATAGCCGCCGCCCGTACTGAAGGTGTACCCTCCGCCGTCTATCGTGTTCCAGGTCAGGTCGTAGCCGCCGCCGGACTGGGCCAGGGCGACGGAGGCCGGCAGGGAGAGCAGGGCGGCCAGGAGCAGGAGGCGTGAGACGTAAGACGTGAAACGTGAGACGTGAGACGTGAAACGTGAGAGGTGAAACGTGAAACGTGAGAGGTGAAACGTGAAGCGTGAGCTGTTCATCGCCCGCCTCCTACCAGGCCACTTCCACCGTGCGAACGGTAGCCACCCAGCGCACTGTATCACCCGTATCCCCATTGACCTGGACATGGAGAGCACCCCCCGCGTCGGTCTCGACATCCACTTCCCAACCGGTGTCGTCCTCATGGAGAGTAGATACACTATGCCACTCGGTCAGGGTTCCTCCTACGTTTTCCACCACGCCGGTGATGTAGTAGCCGTTTGACTTGCCGGCTTGGGTGCGACCCACCACCAGGATGTCAAAGGCCATCGTGTGTCCAGATCGAACGAGGATTCGGTAGCCCGATCCGTCCAGGAACAGGTTATGCCAATCGTCGTCACTGGTTGTGCCTCGCACCACATACACCGAGGTCTGCGCATCGCCGGCATTGGCGAATTGGCCGCTGGCGTAGGCCATCTGGCCGTAATCCGCCGCGCGCGCCTGAATCCCACCCGGCACGGTGGAGCCCTGACCATTGGCGATGTTGCCGTATCCACCACCCACGGTGGCATCCCACGGGCCGGTCACCTGGTTAAAGACACCGCCCCCGATGGTCGCATTACCGCCGCTGGCGGTATTGCTGCCGCCTCCGCCAATGGTAGAATAGTTGCCGCTGGCGGTGTTATCTGCGCCTCCAGAGACGGTGGCGGCATTGGCACTGGCGGTGTTTTGCCATCCCCCGCCAACGGTGGTGCTCTGCTGACTGGCAGTGTTTCGATAGCCTCCACCGATAGTGGCATAGGGCTGATCCGTTGTCGAGCCGCCGAGCCCGATTCTATTTTCGTACCCTCCTCCGATGGTTCCGTAGTCATCGGCCACGGTGT
>DAOTYW010000184.1:0-4113 GCA_034434755.1 Anaerolineae bacterium
CAGCACATCCGCCAGGCGGTCATCGCTGAAGTCCAAGGCGCGCACCTCCTGGCCGGTGCAGCGACTCAGCATCTCCAAACGCTTCTCGGCCCAGGGCTGGACATGATTCAATCGGTGGTCGCCCTCCGACAGGATATGGGCCAACCAGACCGTAGTCGTCCACCCCAGGCTGAGCCCCTGCCAGTTGCCGTGGGTGGGAAAGGATTCGTCCAGCAGGGACGGCACCCCCATCCGCTCCATCTGGGCCAGCAGCAGAGGAACATCATCCACCCGCTCATTCATCACAGTCGATCTCTCGCTCATAGCGAGAGTTTACTTCAATTCCCGAAACCAGTCCAGATTTGAGCGAACCATGCGACGACCGCCTCGCGGAAGGGCGGGTGGTCGAGCAGCGGGCGCAGCCGGTCGTCGCGGACCGCCTGCGCCGCCCCCTCAACGGCGCGGTCCAGGGCGGCGCGGCGCGCTTTTTCGGTGCGTTTGCCCAATCGTTCCTTGAGGTCGCGGACCTCGTCACCAAAGCCGGCCTCGGCCAGCAGGCTCAGACCGGCTTCCAGGGCGGCGCCCAGCAGGATCTCCCAGCCCATCGTGGCCTCCTATCGTCTGTAGACCTGCCCGGTCATTCGTCCTCGCTGCCCGCCTGGTGGGTATAGACGTCGCCCTTGATGTCTCGCCCGACGGCGATGCCGCCCGCTCCGGCGGCCACGCTGTAGTCCTCGGCCAAGCCGCCGCTGCCGGTCTGGGTGATCTGGTAGGTGCGGCCGGCGGCTGCGGCGTGGGCTTGGGCCAGCGCCTCAAAGCGGGCCAGCAGCGCTTCGAGCTGCGCCTTGAACTCGGCGTCGGCCGCCACCTCTTTCTCGACCTCTTTCTCCACCGGCTTTTGGTAGGCCTCCGGGTCCTCCTCGAACCCCTCGGCGACGACCTGGCCCTTGGGGGTCTTGCGCAGGCGGTTGAGCACGGCGGTGAACATCTCTTTGGCGGTGTCCAACGCCTTGGGGCCGACCTCCTTGCCCAGCTCCAGGCCCTTGTCCAGGGCGTACCTGCCCAGGATGATGGTAATTGACGCAGTCAGTGGATCCATTCTTGCCTCCTTCTGTTGGAAAAAAGGAAAATGCTATTCAGAAACCGGATTTCTTTTCCACGCAAGAACCCCGGTATCCAAGTATATGCGAAAGTGCTGTTTTCCCGCCAGCGGCGATCGCGCCGCCGGCGCGATCGTTGGGGAGAGGCACGCCCCTCCCCAACCCCCTCCCCCCATCCACTCCGCTTCGCTCCGGGACTCTCTTCGGTCGGAGTTCAGAGGGTAACAGGGACCACAACCACCCGAAACCCGCCGCTCCAGCTGCAGTAGCTCGGATACCCGATGTAGCGGACGGCGCAGCGGACCCACCACCCACTGCTGTCGAACGACCCGCCCCGCACCACCCGGAGGCCATTATCGTCAAGTTGCTCTCGGCCATCCTCCGCCTTATAGGGATACTTGAATCCCGATCGCGTCCTCGTCCACTCCCAGACGTTGCCGGCCATGTCGGCGCAGCCGTAGGGGCTGTCGCCCCGGGGCGAGTAGCGGCCCACCGGCGTCGTTCCCCCGGCCGGGTTATCAAAATTGCAGCGCTCCTTATCCGGCGGTTCGTCGCCCCAGGGATAGATGCGGCCATCGGCGCCCCGCGCCGCCTTTTCCCACTCGGCCTCGGAGGGCAGCGTCACCGGCAGCCCGCTCCTGTCCGCCAGCCAGCGGCAATAGGCCAGGGCGTCGCGCCAGCTCACCTTGACCACCGGGTGGTCGTCCGGCCCTTTCAGGCTGTCAGCATCGGCCGGCTGGTGGCCGCTGGCCTCGATAAAGGCGCGGAAGCGGGCCACCGTGACCGGGTAACGCCCGATCCAGTAGCCCGGCAGCGTGACCGTGTGTTGGGGCAGCTCGGCGTCGGATGCCTGCGGGTTGCGGGCTTTGTCGCTGCCCATCAGGAACGGGCCGGGTGGGACAAAGACGACCGGCTGACCCAAAAGGGCCTCCAGGTAGGCCAGTCCGGCGCGGTACAGGGGGGCTTCTGTCTGTTGGGCCAGGGCCAGGGCGCGGCTTCTGACCGCCTCGCCCATTTGCAGCAGTGCCCGTGCGGCCAAACCTGCCATTTCCGGGTCATCGCCCCCGGCAAGTCGAAACAGGTGGGCGGCGGCCCGCTCGCTGCGCATCCGGGCCAGGGCCTGCACCGCCCGGCGGCGGTCGCTGACCCGTTCCGAACGCAGTAGCCGGATCGACCGCTCTTCCACCCAGGCGCGGGTGGCCTCGTCTACCGCCCGGCCCTCTTCGACGCACCACCAGGCCAGCCAGGGGTTGGCCCGGGCCACGTCGCGGGCCAGGCGGTTGGGGTCGTCCACCAGCCCGGCCAGTTGGACAAAGGTCTCGGTCCACCAGTCGTCGGCGGCCAGTCCCATCACGCCTCCCGGTCGCCCGTCCAGCAGTTGGCGCCCGGCCCGGCGCAGCCTTCCCCAGACCCCGGCCCGCCACTCCTGTTGCGCCAGATCGCGCAATGCCAGGGCGGCAAAATGCTCCTGCACCGTCTGGTGGGGGGCGAACCACAGCGTCTCCTCGCCGGCCAGCAGGCCGTGGCGGGCGCAGGCGCCCACCACCGCCTCGGCCCGTTCCTCCCCCAGCCGCCGGGCCACGACCCCCACCGCCTCGTCGCGGGGACAGGCCAGCCGCTGGCCCTGGCCCAGGTGGTAGGCCAGGTCGGCCAGCGCCGCCCGCTTGACCGCCTCGCGGATGTCGGCGTCCAGGCGGCGGTCGGTATCACGGCGCAACATGCGCGACACAAAGCGGGCGTACAGCTCGCCCCGGTTGCCGGGCACCGACTCGCCGGCCGCCCCGGCCTCCTTGATCAGCCACAGGATGAGGGGGGTGCCGGCCATGGCCCGCAGCCGCTCGTCCAGCCGGTTGTAGAGGGTATCCCCGCTCGCAGCCAGGTGGGCGACCAGGTAGGCCCGCGCCTGCTCGCCGGCGATGGGCTGGACCACCACGACCTGGCTCACCTCATCGCGCAGGCGCCGCCACAGCTCATCCTGCGCCCGGCTGGTCAGGATGGTCGGGTGGCGGGGATGGGCCTTCATCCAGCGCACCAGCTCGCCGACCAACCGTTCGCGAGCACCGGGCGGCACCTCGTTCAGCCCGTCGAACAGGAAGAAGCAGCGGGTCTGGCCTTCCTCGAGAAAAGCGGCCAGCGCCCGCTCGTCGTCCAGCCGCAGGTGGCCGGTCTCCTGGAGGAAAGAGCGCACCCATTCCCCGAGCGGCGCGCCCTCGTAACGGAAGAGGCGGATCAGTACCGGCACAGCCGGCTGGGGATCGCCGCACAGCTCCCAGGCCAGGCGCTCCAAGGCCACCGTCTTGCCCGATCCGGGCTCGCCCAGCACCAACAGCCGGCTGGCAGTATGGAGCGTGTGCAGCAGGTTCTGCCGGGGTCCCAGTTGCCCGGTCTGGTAGGGGGAGGCTTCGATGGGCAGGGTGGCGCCCTCCTCCTGGATGTAGACGGCCATGCCGCCCCAGCGTCGGCAGGCATCCTCTTCCAGGCGTTGGCGCAGGGCAGCGCGGTGGGCAGTCACCGCTGGCAGCGAGGGGATGGTCACCTGCGCGCCCTGGTAGGTGACGTTGACGACGGTGATGGCGCGAGCATCGCGGCCCACAGCCACGCCGCCCGCGCCGGCGGCCACGCTGTGTTCCTGGGCGACCGCCCCCGCTCCCGATTGGCTGACTGCGCTGTCCTGGTCCATGAAGCTGATCCTCGTGAGGTGGGAAGGTCCCAAAAACGACAGGCCCTCCGTTTGTCCCGGACGGCCTGTTGTGATAGAATTCCTGGTGCCAGGTCGTCCGTTGCGCCCTGGTCACGCCTCGGCGGTCACGGTCCGCGCGAGGCGTTTTTCCTGGCGGTATTATAGCAGGCCTGGGGTTTTCTGTCCAGTTGGCGGCGAGCAGCTTTTACGTCAACCCAACTTCGATGACCAGGGCCTTAGAGCTAGTCTGAAAACCACTAAGATGTTCTAAATCTTGTCAAGTAGCAGAACCTGAACAACCTGAATAGTCTGAGCCGGGCACAGGCCGCACTGAACTACAGGTGGCGTGTTGAG
>DAOTYW010000185.1:0-2387 GCA_034434755.1 Anaerolineae bacterium
TCACTCCCGGCGGCCAGGGCGTGGGGGCCGAAAGCTGCCACGTCCAGGCCGAGGGCGCGGGCCATGTTCTCCAGGAAGCGGCCCGTGCCGGCGGCACAGCGGTCGTTCATCTCGAAGCGCGTCGCCTCGCCGCCCGGCCCGACGCGGATCGCCTTGCTATCCTGCCCGCCCACATCGAGCACGGTCTGGACATCGGGGTAGAGATGACGGGCGCCGATGGCGTAAGCGCGGATCTCGGTGATCACCTCGTCGGCCAGGGCGCGCTCGGCGGCCAGGTGACGGCCGTAGCCGGTAGCGACCAGCCGATCGCGCGCTCGCCCTTCGAGCAGCCGCCGGGCGTTGACCAGCGGGTCGCTCCCCGTGTCCACGACCACCTCCCGCACGACCCGCTGTCCATCCCAGTCCACCAGCGCAATGGTGCGCGATCCGATGTCCAGGCCGGTCGTCAGCATCTACAGGGTCTCCAGGAACGCTTCGATGCGCGTCTTCAACTGGCCGGCCTGTTCTTCGGTGTAGTCCCCTTCCAGCAGCAACACCGGGACGCCGGCCTCCTGGAGCGCCTTCTGCACGCGGACGCCCTCCAGGTTGTACGGCTGGCAGAACGAGAGCGAGAAGTGGATCACGCCGTCGGCGTGGTACTCCTGGACCAGGCGCAGGATGTCCTCGATGCGGGCGTCGTTGGGGGTGAAGCAGGCGCAGTTGGTCTGCAGTTGGCGGTCGGCGATGGCGGCCAATTGTTCGTCCAGGCCATTGCGGGGGATGGCCGTAGCGCCGCCGGCCAGCAGCCGTGTGCCGGTGCAGCTCTCCTCGGCCACCACGACGGCGCCAGCGCTCTCGATCAGTAAGGGGATGGTCCAGAAGGGGATCGGCATGGGTGTGCCGGCGTAGAGGATGCGTTTGGCGTTGGCGGGGGCCACGCCCTGGCCGTTGTGGACGCGCGCTTCCAACTCGTCGCACAGTTCGCTCGTCTTCTGGGTGAAGCGTGCCGGGTCGTCGTAGAAGCTGATCTGCACCACCAGCAGCGCGTCCAGCCCGCTGATGGGGGACGGGCGGGCCCGGCGCAGCGCGAAGAGCCGCTCCAGCACGGCGCGCTTGCGGTTGATCAGCGCGGCCGCTGCGGCCAGCTTTTCCGGCGTGATCGCGTTGCCGGTGACGGCTTCCACTTTGGCCATGAAGCGCCGCAGTTCGCTGATCCACAGCTCGCGGTCGGCGGGCGTGCGGCTGTTCGGCAGGTCCATCACGTAGGTGGGGATGTATTCGTCGAGGATCTCCCACGTCTTCTTCTTGCCATCGCAGGTCGTCTCACCGATGATCAGGTCGGAGGCCTGGAAGTAGGGGCAGATGTTGCCGATCTTGAAGCCGACGGCGCTCTTGATCAGCGCGCAGAGGTTGCGCGGCAGGATCTGCTCGGCGGTGGGGACGGAGAAATCGGCTCCGCCGCACAGGCCGACGGCGATCCCGCCGCCGGCGACGATGATCTCCTCGGGCACGTAGACGCAGAAGGTGCCGAAGACCTTGCCGCCCCGCGCCTTGTGGTCCATTAGCTCCTTGACGCGCAGGCCGTGGATCTCGGAGACGACGAAGTCGTAGAACCCCATGGCCTGTGGTCGTGCCGGCTGGCGCAGGTAGACCTGTTCGTAGATGGCGGGCAGTGCGCCCATCAGCATATCGTGACGGCGCATGTCTATGCCCAGGCCCTCCCACATTGCCCGATATTGTTCGCTCATGATCCATCCTCCTGAGAAAGGGTTGATCCTGACACGCCGCGCTGGGCTCGAGCCAGGTCAGGCGTGGCGCAGGCGAATAGAAAACCGCCGCCAGCACGGGCCAGCGGCGGTTGTGGGAGGCACAACGCTCGTCACGAGGCGGCTCGACCGCCGCCCCTGGGCACGTGCAGGCGGACTGGCGGGCGCCACCCGGCGCCCCCGTCGGCCATTCAGGTTCGACGGTCGTGCGTGTGGAACACGGTCTTGGCTCCTTGGGGGTACCTACCCTCCCGCAGGTTAGAAAGTGGCTGGCAACCGAGCAAGTGCGCCCAACCCTGCGGGAGGGTAGACAGTTATCCTAGGGGCGGATTATACTGTAGTTTGCCAGGGAGTCAACCCGCACCCGTATGTCCCCAGCGTGATACGCTCACTTTTGTAACTGCCTAACGAAGCTTCGCCTCATGCCTACCCTTGGCCAGGCCTGGTGCTGGCAGGGCCGGCGTGCCGGCCCCTCACCTCACCCCCTGGCCCCCGCTTCCCTCCCCGGAGGGTGCTTACAAATATCTCTCTCACCCATCGGTCACAACTTAACCCAACTTTTGTGCAACCAGAAGCGATTCGGTGAAAAACGGCATTGAATCACAAGATTTTGGCTCCAGGTCAGGGGCCTGCGCCCGGCCG
>DAOTYW010000186.1:0-22311 GCA_034434755.1 Anaerolineae bacterium
CAGCGGGTGATCGTCGGCGGCGGCGTAGCGCGCCAACCGGCCCTCTGGCCGCTGCTGCGACGACGAGTGCAGGAACTGCTCAACGGCTACCTCCAGGCGGAGGCGATCCTGGAGTCCATCGGCGAGTATATCGTCCCGCCGGCGCTGGGCGAACGGGCCGGCGTCCTGGGCGCGCTGGCACTGGCGCAGCAGGTAGAGGAGAGGTAATGGAAGGCGAGGAAGAGGTCATCATTGATGTGAGCGGGTTCGATGCCCGCTTCCGCGACGAGATCGCCGCCGAGCCGGGTGGGGAGAATATCCGCCGCTGCTTCTCCTGTGGCACCTGCAGCGCCGGCTGTCCGGTCGGCGGGGTAACCGAGAAGTACAACCCCCGCCGCATCGTCCACATGGCGTTGCTGGGGATGCGCGAGCAGGTGCTGAACAGCGATTTCGTCTGGCTCTGCTCGGTCTGCTACACCTGCTACGAGCGTTGCCCGCAGGACGTGCGCATCCCGGAGCTGATGACCGCCATCCGCAACATCGCTGTCCGCGAGGGGCATATTCCCCGCACCTTCCAGGTGCAGATCGAGACGCTGCGGGCGCACGGGCGGCTGTACGAGATCGGCGACTATGACAACGAGCGTCGCGCCGAACACGGCCTGCCGCCCATCCGCGAGGAGGTAGAGGAGGTGCGCTGCATCCTGGAACGGGTCGCGGTGGGAGAGGGCGAGCCATGACCCGCTACGCGCTCTACCTGGGCTGCACCGTGCCGGTGCGTGGGATGCACTATGAGATCGCTGCCCGTCGCGTCTCTGAGCGATTGGGCGTGGAGCTGGTGGACGTGGACGGTTTCGCCTGTTGCGGCTTCCCGGCCCGGCCGTTGGATTGGCGGACAGGATTGTTGATGGCCGCGCGCAACCTGGCCCTGGCCGAGGCACAGGGATTGGATATCCTGACCCTGTGCAGCGCCTGCACGGGCACTCTCACGGAGGCCGCACATCGGATCCGCGAGGATGCGGAACTGCACGCCTGGATCAACGAGCAACTGGCGGCGGTCGGTCGGCGCTACACCGGCGGCGTGCGCGTGCGTCACTTCGCGCGTATGCTCTACGAGGAGGTCGGTCTGGAACGGCTGCGCGCTGCGGTGACGGTGGACCTCTCCGCCTTCGGTTTCGCGCCCCACTACGGCTGTCACTACCTGAAGCCGTCGCACTTGTATGACCATTTCGATGACCCGGAGAACCCACGCAGCCTCGATCAACTGATTGAGGCGACCGGAGCGCGGGTGGTGCGCTATGAGGACGAAGCGCAGTGTTGCGGCGGCGGCATCCTCGGCTTTGACGAGGAGACCGCGCTTTCGGTGACCCGCCAGAAACTGGAGCACGTCTGCGCGGCGAAGGCCGACGGGCTGGTGCTCATCTGCCCCTTCTGCGCCGTGATGTACGAGGCGAACCAGCGCCGCGTGGAGAGTCTCTACCGGGTGGACTACAGATTGCCGGTGCTCTACTATCCCCAACTCCTCGGCTTGGCGATGGGCTTCTCGCCGGAAGAGGTGGGGATGAAGCTGAATCGTGTCAAGCCGTTGGGGCTGATCGAGGTGTTGAGGGGGCAGGGAGAGGGAGAGACGCGGTGACGCGGAGACGCGGTGACGCGGAGAGGGGGAGACGCGGTGACGCGGAGAGGGGGAGAAGGCTTCTGCACAGGAGCTGACATCACAGAAAAGGAGGAGCCGAGAATGTCTGCCAGCATTCGCCACTTCCGAGAGCTGGAGGTCTACCAGTTGGCGATGGATGCCGCCATGCGGGTATTTGAGTTGAGCAAGGGGTTCCCACGTGAGGAGCGATATTCGCTCACTGACCGGATTCGGCGCTCATCTCGTTCTGTCTGTGCAAACTTGGGCGAGGCGTGGCGCAAGCGTCGGTATCCGAAAGCCTTCGTCAGCAAGCTGAGCGATTGCGAATCCGAAGCTGCCGAGACGCAGGTATGGCTGGAGTTTTCCCGGAATTGCGGTTATCTCTCCGCCGAGGTCACGAGCGAACTGGATCAGGTGTATGACTATATCCAGGGTAAGATCGTCAATATGTTGATTCATCCGGAGAGGTGGGTGATTCGGTGAGGGGGAGACGCGGAGACACGGAGACGCGGAGACGCGGAGACACGGAGAGGGGGAGATTCACCGCGTCACCGCGTCACCGCGTCACCCAAGGGAGGTAAGTCAAATTGACTACGGATGACCTGCGCATTGGAGTCTTCGTCTGCGACTGTGGGCTGAATATCGCCGGCAGTGTGGATACGGAAGCCGTTCGGGAGTACGCCGCCACCCTGCCGGACGTGGTCGTGGCGGCGCGCAACCGCTATACCTGCTCCGATCCCGGCCAGCAGGAGATCAAGCGGCTCGTCGTCGAGAACCGCTTGAACCGCGTCGTTGTGGCCTCGTGCTCGCCACGGCTGCACGAGCCAACCTTCCGCGCCTGTGTCGCCTCGGTGGGCCTCAACCCCTACCTGTTCGAGATGGCTAACATCCGCGAACACTGCTCGTGGGTCCACCTGCAGGACCGCCAGGCGGCTACGCAGAAGGCCTGCGGGATTATCCAGGCGGCGGTCGCTCGCGCCCACTGGCTCTATCCACAGGAGGAGGAGCAGTTGCCAGTCACCGATGCAGCACTGGTTATCGGCGGGGGCGTGGCGGGTATCCAGGCCGCGCTCGACCTGGCCGACGCCGGTCACCCAGTCTACCTGGTCGAGAAGGAGCCGTCCATCGGCGGGATCATGGCCCGCCTGGACAAGACCTACCCGACGATGGACTGTAGCATATGAATTCTCGGCCCCAAGATGATGGATGTCGGTCGACATCCGAACATCAATCTGATGGCCTACAGTGAGGTCGAGAGCATTTCCGGCTACGTCGGCAACTTCCGCGTCCAGGTGCGTCGCAAGGCCCGCTTCGTGGACGAGAAACAGTGCACTGCCTGCGGTGAGTGCGCCAAGGTCTGCCCGGTCGTCAAGCCGGACGAGTTCCAGGCTGGCCTGGCGACCCGCCGGGCGATCTACATCCCCTTCCCCCAGGCCGTCCCCTCCGCCTACATCGTCCACGCCGATGAGTGCCTGGGCCACAATCCCATCGCCTGCGGCCGTTGTATGGAGGCCTGCGACAAGAAGTGCATTGACTTCGATATGCGCGATGAGGTCCTGGAGCTGCAGGTGGGGGCGATCATCCTGGCGACCGGCATGGACGTCTATGACCCCAGCGCGCTGGACGAGTACGGCTACACGCGCTTCGACAATGTCATCACCAGCCTGGAGTTCGAGCGGCTCATCTCCGCCGGTGGCCCGACCGAGGGTCACTTTGTCCGCCCATCCGACCGCCAGCGACCGCGACGGATCGGCTTCATCCAATGCGTCGGTTCGCGCACAGCGCTCTCCGAGACCAACCCCGATGGACAGCGCGGCAACCCGTACTGTTCCAACATCTGCTGCATGAACACGGTCAAGGATAGCCTGCTGCTTAAGGATCACTATCCCGACACCGAGATCTCGGTGTTCTACATGGATATTCGCGCTTTCGGCAAGGGGTTCGAGGACCTGTACATGCGCTCGAAAGCCGAGGGCGTGCGCTACATCCGCGGCCTGCCGGGCGAGATCGAGGAAGACCCGCAGACGGGCAACCTGCGCGTCTTCGTCGAGAACACCACCACCGGCGTGCTGGAGCAGCACGAGTTCGATCTGCTCGTCCTCTCCATCGGCGCGGTCCCCAGCGGCGACACCGAGTCGGTGCGTCGGCTGGTGAACGTCTCACGCACCGGCGATGGCTTTCTGATGGAGGCGCACCCCAAGCTCAAGCCGGTGGACACACCGACCAAGGGCGTCTACATCGCCGGGTGCGCCGAATCGCCCAAGGACGTCAAGGACTCGGTGACGCAGGCCAGCGCCGCCGCCGCCCGCGTCGAGATCCTGCTCAACGCGCCGAAGATCAGGGTCGAGGCGATTACCGCCGTGGTGGACGAGAGCCTGTGCCAGAAGTGCGGCCGCTGCGCAGGGGTCTGCCCGTTCTCCGCCATCGTCTGGGAGAAGGGACAGACGGCGCGTATCGTCAGCGCCGCCTGCGCCGGCTGCGGCACCTGCGCGGCGGAGTGTCCCTTTGGCGCCATCGAACAGAGGCACTTCCGCGATCAGCAGATCTATGCCATGCTCGACGCGATTCTGGCCGAAGAACCGTTGCACAAGATCGTTGCCTTCGCTTGCAACTGGTGCTCCTACGCCGGGGCGGATACGGCGGGGACGTCGCGTCTGCAGTACCCGCCCAATGCGCGGATCATCCGCACGATGTGTTCGGGGCGGGTCAATCCCCGCTTCGTCTGGTACGCTTTCCAGAAGGGCGCGCCGGTGGTGCTGGTCTCCGGCTGTCACTTCGCTGACTGTCACTATATCAACGCCAACCGGCAGACGGTCCGCCGCGTGGACGCGCTATGGGAGGGGTTGGAGAAGGCCGGCGTGCGCCCGGAGCGGCTGCAATTGGACTGGTGCAGCGCCGCCGAGGGACAGAAATGGGCCAGGATCATGCGCGAGGTGGAAGAGCTGCGGGCCGGGGTGAGCGCTGAAGAGGTGGCAGCAACGGTCGAGGCGCTGGCGGGCAAGAAGGCTGCCCTGACCAGCGAGGTCTGGCGGCGTAAGGAACCCGCGCCGGCGACGATGCGCTGCATGCGCTGTGGACATGAATGGCCAACCGTCTTTGATCCAGCCGCCGACGCCGAGAGGATGTGTCCCGCCTGCCGGTCGAACAGCGTGCGGGTATTGCTGACCCCATAATGGACGAAGTCGAGAGCAAGCCGCACCGCCGCTTTTTCCACGTCGTCCTGGTGGTCAGCGACATCCTGGGCCGAATCGCGCCGCTCGCGATTAGCCCGGCGCTGGCAGCGATTGCCGCCATCTCCGCCTGGCCGTGGCGCCACCCAGCCCTCCAGGTCGCTATTGGCCTGCTGACCCTCCTGGCGATCAGCGGCGACGGGGTCTCGCTGGCTCTGCTGCCCCGTCGTGGGCGTTCCTATGGCCCGGCGACCCCGCCGCTGTTGGCGCTGGCGCTGCTGCGGGCAGCGCTTATTTTCCTCCTGGGTGTGCTCTGGCCGACCTGGGCAGCGCTGGTTCTGGCCGTGTGCTTGCAGCTCGCCCTCACGGCGGCGCACTTCTACGCCACCTGGATTGAGCCGTTTCGCTTGCGGGTTGTCCGGCTGGACGTGCCGGGGCCGGACGGTGACGCGCCCCTGCGCATCCTGCACATCAGCGACATCCACTTCGAGGGCTGGACGCCCCGCGAACGCCGACTGTTGGAGGTGGTGCAGGAACTGTCTCCCGACCTGATCTTTCTGACCGGCGATTACCTCAACCTGTCTTCGGTGCGCGATCCGGCGGCTCACGCAGGCGTGCGGGACTTGCTGGCTTCCCTTTCTGTCGTCGCGCCCACCTACGCCATCACCGGCAGCCCGCCGGTGGACCTGCGGTCGGTGGTCCCGGCGATCTTCGCGGGCCTGCCGATCACCTGGCTGGTGGATCGCATCGTCGAGGTCGAGGCACAGGGGCGGCGCTTCCGACTGGTCGGCCTGCGCTGCACGCGGGAGCGCGAAGCGGACTGGGCGCGCCTACGCCGGCTGCTGCCGGACGGGGCGAGTAACGGCTTCACCGTCCTGCTGTACCACTCTCCCGACCTGTTCCTGGAAGCGGCTTCTCTGAGGATTGACCTGTACCTGGCCGGGCATACCCACGGCGGACAGATCCGCCTGCCCTTCTTTGGCGCGCTCATTACCAGTTCCGATTTCTGGAAGCGCTACGAGGGCGGGGTGTACCGCCGGGGCGCGACCACGATGGTCGTCAGTCGTGGCCTGGGGATGGAGGGACTGGGTGCTCCCCGCGCCCGCTTCCTGTGCCCGCCGGAGATCGTCTTGCTCACGATCTCCCCCTGCTCGATCCGCTGACACTTCACCCGCGCCCGCCGGGCCATGCTCCGATTGGTAATGCGCGGGAAGGATGAGCAGTTACGTTGCGAGGTGGAAAGGAGGTGCGGCATGCCCGCGATCATCGTTGTCGGTGCCCAGTGGGGCGACGAGGGAAAGGGGCGGGTGGTGGACAGGCTGGCCCGTCAGGTTCACCTGGTGGCCCGCTATAACGGCGGCGACAATGCCGGTCACACGGTCGTGGCAGAGGGACATACGCTCCGCCTGCACCTGATCCCCTCTGGTGTGCTCCATTCCCACGTGACCTGTCTGATCGGCGCCGGTGTGGTGGTCCATCCGGCGCAGTTGCTGGCTGAGCTGGACGAACTGGCAGCGTTGGGGCTCGACGTGGGGCCGCGGCGGATCAGGCTCTCGGCGGCGGCACACCTCATCCTGCCCACGCACCGGGCTCTGGACGGGGCGGGGGAGGCAGCCCGCGGCCGTGAGGCGATCGGCACCACGCGCAAGGGCATCGGGCCGGTCTACGCCGACAAGGCGGCGCGGACCGGGCTGCGTGCCGGGCTGATGAGCGACCCCCAGGCGTTCGCCGGGCGCGTCCGTGAGGCAACGCAGGCGCATAACCGGCTGCTCGGCGAGCTGTATGGCCGCGAACCCGTGCCGGCCGATGCGGTGGCCGCCGACTACCATGCCTATGCTCAACGGCTGAAGGACTACCTGGCCGATGGGGCGGCACTGGTGGCGGAGACCCTCGCCGCCGGGCGGTCCGTGCTCTGTGAGGGAGCGCAAGGGACGCTCTTGGACCTCGACCACGGCACCTATCCCTACGTGACCAGTTCATCGCCGGTGGCGGGTGGGGCGTTGGTGGGGTTGGGCTTCGGCCCGCGCCAGGTCAGCCAGGTGATCGGCATTGCCAAGGCCTACACCACCCGCGTTGGCGCCGGCCCCTTTCCTACCGAACTGACCGACGAGGTCGGTAACCGCATCCGCGAGGTCGGTGGGGAATACGGTACAACTACCGGTCGGCCCCGCCGCTGCGGCTGGCTCGATCTGCCGGTGTTGCGCCACGCCGTCCGCGTCAACGGGTTGACCGAACTGGCGCTGACCAAGCTCGATATCCTGACGGGCATAGACCCGCTTCGCGTCGCTGTGGCCTACGAATGGTCAGGCGAGCGGACGGAGACGTTCCCGTCCGAGTTCGGTTTCGAACTCTGCTGCTGGCAACCGGTGTACGAGGAACTGCCTGGCTGGACCGAGAACCTGTCGGCGGCCCGGCGGCGGGAGGACCTGCCCCCCCAGGCGCGGGACTACGTGGAGTATATCGAGAGAGCCGTCGGCGTACCGATCACCTTTATCGGAGTCGGTCCGGAGCGGGAGCAGGCGGTGTGGTGACGCGGAGACACGGTGACGCGGAGACACGGAGACGCGGAGACGCGGAGACACGGAGACGCGGAGACGCGGAGACGCGGTGATGCGGTGACGCGTTCACACCCCGTCACCGCGTCACCGCGTCACCGCGTCACCCCGTCACCGCGTCACCCCGTCACCGCGTCACCGCGTCACCCCGTCACCCCGTCACCGCGTCACCCCGTCACGACTGCGGTGGAGTATAGACTGGCTGGGCGGGGGCTGCGCGGGCCGCGACCCACTGAGCCGTCAGCCGTGTGTTCTCCTCGATGGCCAGGGCCAGCGATATGCCCTCGCCGACGGCGTAGAACACCAGGAAATAGAAGACGGTGGCGATTAGCATAACCAGGAAGGTGATCACGCCACTCACCACACCGAAGACGCCCGTGGGTATCTGGCCCTCGAACCCGTACTGCCGCATCATCGGTCCCATCATCCCCCCGCCGACGATGCTGGCGATCAGCGTGCCGATGGCGGCCAGGATCCCGACGATGAGGGAGACCCAGGCCAGGATTTTCCAGAGCGTCGCCACGATCCGGAGCGCAGTGAACCTCTTTTCCATAGCTGACCTCCTGTGATCAAGATGAAGGAATTGTAGCACGATTGCCGTGACTCGGCCAGTGACCGCCGGCTGCGCCTGGACGAACGCAGTCTGTTGTCAGGGGTCCGTGGTCGAGTTGGCTGCCGCCCGGCGCACGATCCGCCGGGCGCGCTTCTCGAAGTTCGCGCGGGGCAGCATCACCCACCGCCCACAGGTCAGGCAGCGCATGCCGATGTCCGACCCCACGCGGGTCACTTCCCACTCACTGCCGCCGCAGGGATGCGGCTTACGCATCTGCACGACATCGCCGATATGGATCTCCATCGCTTCCCCGCGTCACTGCGTCGGCGTGTCCCTGACCAATCGCGCTCGCGCCACGCGCAGCCCGTCCATCTTTTCCACCCGCAGTCGGATGCCTTGCTCGCGGATGGCCACCTCATCGCCGACAGCGGGCACGCGGTCCAGCCGGCCCATCACCAGGCCGCCGATGGTCGTGTAGTTGGGGTCGCTCAGCGTCAGGTGGAGCGCCTCGTTCACTTCCTCGATCTGCAACAATCCGTCGAGCAACACACTCCCATCCGACAGGGGTTGGATCGGCGGTTCCGCGTGATCGAAAGCATCCCGCACGTCGCCGACAATCTCCTCCAGCAGGTCTTCCAGGGTGACCAGTCCGGCGGTGCCGCCGTACTCGTCCATCAGGATGGCGATGTGTTGACGGTGGCGGCGGAAAGCCGCCAGCACATCGGCGATGGAAACGGTCTCTGGCAGGAACAGCGGTTCGCGCATCAGCGCGTGGGCGGTGACGGTCTGGTCATGCTCCAGCAGGCCACGAACCAGGTCCTGGACATGGACGACGCCGAGAATGTGGTCCAGGTCCTCTGCGAACACCGGAAACTTGCTCAGCGAGGTCTGGGCAGCCAGCCCGGCTATCTCGCGCAGCGTGGCGTTGGGCGGCACGCAGACCATCTCGGTGCGCGGCACCATCACCTGGGCAGCGCGCATCCCGCGCAGGTCAAACACCGCCTGCAGCATTTGTTCCTCGTGCTCCTCCAGCACGCCGCCCTCCTGGCTCGATTCGATCAGCAGCCGCAGCTCGTGCACCGAATGGACGCGCTCGTGGCCACTGGCCGGGCGGATGCCCAGCAGGCGCAGCAGGCCGTTGCCCGCGCCGTTCAGGGCCCAGATCGCGGGGCGGAAGACGAACAAGGCCACCTCGGTGGGGCGGGCGACGAAGAGGGCTGTCCGTTCTGGGTTCTGGAGCGCAATGGACTTGGGCGCCAGCTCCCCGACGACGACGTGGAGGAAGGTGATGGTGATGAAGGCGACGGTCACGGCGATGGAGTGAGACGCCGTCACCGCCCAGGCGCGGGACAGGGCATGCAGCAGCAGTTCGATGAGACGGGTCAGGGCCGGCTCGCCGATCCAGCCCAGGGAGAGGCTGGCCAGGGTGATGCCCAACTGGGTGGCGGCGATGAAGCGGTCCGGATCGGCGATGGCCCGCCGGACGATCCGCGCCGTCGGGTTGCCCTCGGCCACCAGTTGTTCGATCCGCGTCGGACGCACACTGACCAATCCGAACTCGGCGGCGACGAAGAAGGCGTTGAGCAGGACGAAGAAGGCCACGCCGGTCAGACTCAACAGGACTTCCATCACCATCCTCCCCAGCGCAGAAACCCGCCCAGCAACACCAGGAAGATGCCGAGACTGACCAGGGCAGTGCCGGTCAAGCAGCCGGTGGCAGAGTCGCGCCGCACGATCTGCGCTGACCACAGCGGGGTGAGCGGAGTCATTTCGTAAATGGGGGCCAGGAACCAGCCGAGGACCAGCCCGGACAACAGTCCGCCGATATGAGCCCAGTTGTCAATCCCAGGAACGATGAAGCCGTAGATCAGGTTATAGGCGGCGACGCTCAGGATGTTCATCAGGCGGTTGCGCCCGCCGGCGAGCTGTTTGCGATAGCGATACAGGTAGATGCCCGTGATGCCGATCAGCCCGAAGATCGCTCCCGAAGCGCCGACCGAATCGCGGGGACTGAACAGGAAACTGAGCGCGCTGCCGGCCAGCCCGCCGAGGAAGTACATGACCAGGAAGCGGAGCCGTCCGTAGAGCCGCTCGACCTGTGTGCCGAAGATGACCAGGGCGTAGCTGTTGAAGGCGATGTGGAGCAGGTCAACGTGGAGAAACATCGCGGTCGCCAGCCGCCAGACCTGACCGGCGACGATGGCCTGGTTGTCCTTCGCTCCCCACCACAATAGGGCGCCCTGTCCCACCAGGAAACTGGCCGCGAAAACCAGGCTGTTGAGCGCCAGAATGACATAGGTCCAGAGGGGTCTCGACTGCGGGATACGCAGGTGGATCGCGGTCGGCGGCGGATAGGCGATGGATGGGGGCGCTTCGTAGCTCATAGCCGCACCCGGCGCGGTTTGACTCGACAGTGCTCGGCCTGGATGATCGCTTTCACCTGGGCAACCGCCTGCGGGAACTGGTTCTGCCGATTGATGACCACGTAGTCGAAATCGTGGATGTAGGCCAGCTCCTGGTCATACTCGGCCAGGCGGCGCTCGATCTGCTCGGCGGTATCGCTATCCCGCTTCGTCATGCGCTGGATCAGTTCCTCTTTCGACGCGAACAGGAAGATCAGCAGAGCTTCCGGCGCGATGCGGCGCACCGTGGCAGCCCCCTGGACATCCAACCGCATGATGACGTCCTTGCCGGAGGCGATCGCCTCGCGCACCTGTTGCTTGGGAATACCTTTGTGTTGCCCGTAGACCAGGGCATGTTCCAGCAGTTCGTCCTGTTCGATCATCCGCTCGAACTCTGCCGGAGTGTAGAAGAAGTAGTCTACGCCGTGTATCTCTCCGGGACGCGGCGGGCGGTCGGTGGCGGTGACGACGAAATGGAGCGGGTGCTCCCATTGCCGGAGGCTGTCGAGCACGGCATCTTTGCCCACGCCGGCCGGGCCAGAGATGACGATGAGTAGGGGGTGGGTGGTCAAACGGTAGGCTTCTTCCATGCGCTCTCCACTTGCGATGTAGGGGGGACACTGGTATACTGGCGAATCAATCACCCTGGGATGTTCTGGAGGGTACTGTGCCGATCTACGAGTATCGTTGTCGTGATTGCCGCCGCCGGGTATCCATCATCTGGCGCAGCTTCGCCGAGGCGGAGCAAGGGCAGCCTGTCTGCCCGCGCTGCGGCAGCGGCAACCTGACCCGGCTGATCTCCCGCGTGCGGGTGATCCGTTCGACGGGGGGCAGCCTGGACGACCTGAGCGATCCGGCTGCGCTGGCCGATCTGGACGAGAACGATCCTCGCGCTATGGCCCGCTTGATGCGCCGGATGGCGGACGAGACGGGCGAGGACTTGGGCCCGGAGATGGAAGAGGTGATCGGCCGCCTGGAGGCCGGCGAGGATCCCGAAGCGATCGAGAAGAGCATGCCGGAACTGATGGGGGAAGGGGACGAGGCGGATTTCGGGGAGGAGTGAGTGCGATCATTCATCGCAGTAGCCGATTCTCCACAATGGCTTGCACCCGCACCTGCACTTCTTCCACCGACGCGGCGGCGTTGATCACGACCCAGCGCTCCGGCTCGTGGCCGGCCAGTTCCAGATAGCCGGCGCGCACCCGGCGGTGGAACTCCAGCGTCTGCTGGTCCATCCGGTTCCATTCCCCACCGCCCAATAGCCGTCGCTGGAGGCCCTGATCGGGTTGGATGTCCAGGTAGAGGGTCAGATCGGGCACCAATCCGCCGGTGGCCAGGTACGTGATCGCCTGGAGCGCTGACAGGTCCAATCCCCGTCCATATCCCTGGTAGGCCAGCGTGCTGTCGTAGAAGCGGTCGCAGAGCACTACCTTGCCGGCGGCCAGCGCCGGGCGGATGACCTGGGCTACCAGTTGGGCGCGCGAGGCTGAATAGAGCAGCACCTCGGCCCAGGGCTGCATCTCGCTGTTCATCGGGTCGTGGAGCACGGCGCGGATCTGATCGCCGATGGCGGTGCCGCCCGGTTCGTGGGTCAATATCACGGCGCGTCCCCGAGAGCGCAGATGCTCGGCTAGCAGGTGCGCCTGGGTGGTCTTGCCGCTGCCTTCCGGTCCTTCGAACGTGATGAACATGATCGGCTCTGCGCGGGACGGGCTGGTGGCCCGTCCTATGTTTCCCGGCAGATGTGCACCCGCCGGTTGGGTTCTTCACCCACCGAGTGGGAGGCCAGGTGAGCGGCGCGGGCCATCTCGTGTTGGCGGCGGCGGATGAAGGCGTTCTGTGGCGAAAGCTCGACCTCCGGCGCGCCGTTGAGCACCTGGCGAATGGCGCTCTCGGCCTCGGCAATGGCCTGGCGGAGTGTGTCGTCGGGCATGCCGTCCAGCTCGAAGATATCGCTCAGCGCGGCTTCCATCTGCGACACCGTGTTGGCGCGCATGACGTAGATGGGCAGGCCGCGCCGTTCCGCATCCACCACCAGGCGCGGGCGCTTGCGGTAGAAGTTCTTGGTCGTGACCATCATCTCCGCCTGCCCCAGGTCGGTGGACATGGAGATGGGGACACGCATGCGGCGGGCAGCCCGCTCCAGGCGGTCGCGGGCGATGCCGTAGGGGAAGATGGTCATCGGTGTCAGCGCGCGGTGCGGCGTCGGAGCGGCGATCATCTGGTCGAGCGATGGGCCGCTCTCTTGCCGTTCCAGCGGGGCGGGGGTTGTTCTCTCGGAGCGCACTTCCCCGCCCCCGTCGCGATAGCGCAGCTCGGCCTGTGGTGGGCGCCCGCGCAACAGCCCGTCCACCGACTCGGCGACGTTGTGATGGATGAGTAGTTTCTGCCGGTCCTGGATCTCCACCAGCACGTCGAACGTCGGTGGCGCGCGCCGTTCCAGGATCGTCTTCTGCGTGCCTCGCCGACGGGCCTCCTCATCGGAGAGCGTCACGCTCTCGATGCCGCCCACCAGGTCGGAGAGGGTGGGGTTGAGCAGCAGGTTGTCCAGCGTGTTGCCGTGGGCGGTGGCAATGAGCTGCACGCCGCGCTCGGCGATGGTGCGGGCGGCCAGTGCTTCCAGTTCGCGGCCAATCTCGTCAATGATGATCACTTCGGGATTGTGGTTCTCCACCGCCTCGATCATCACCTCGTGCTGGAGGGAGGGCATTTCCACCTGCATGCGTCGGGCGCGCCCGACGGCGGGGTGGGGGATGTCCCCATCGCCGCCGATCTCGTTCGACGTGTCCACGATGATCACCCGCTTCGTCTCGGCCAGGACGCGGGCAGCCTCGCGCAGCATAGTCGTCTTGCCGACGCCGGGGCGTCCCAGCAGCAGGATGCTCTTGCCGCTCTCGATGACGTCTTGGATGATGGCGATGGTCCCGTAGACCGCGCGGCCCACCCGGCAAGTCAGGCCGACGAGGTCGCCCTTGCGGTTGCGGATGCCGGCGATGCGGTGGAGCGTGCGGGCGATGCCGGCGCGGTTGTCGGCGTCGAACTCGCCCACCCGGTCGTCCACATATTGAATCTCCTCGCGGGTTACCTCCGTGTTGCGCAGCACCACCTCGCCATCGGTGTAGCGGGCGGTCGGCACGCGGCCCAGGTCGAGGATCACTTCCAGCAGTTCGTCGCGCCGACCGATGCGCTGCACAGCGGCGCGAATGTCTTCCGGCAGGACACCGAGGATGGCGTCGAGGTCATCGGTAATGTGGTTGTTGTAACTCATGGTTCGTCACCGGCTCGTCCCGGCCAGTTGGAGGAAGTACCGGTGGAAGCGACTGTCGTCGGTCAGTTCCGGGTGGAACGAGGTAGCCAGCAATCTGCCCTGGCGGGCCGCGACGACCCGTCCGTCCTCCAGACGGGCGAGCACCGCCACACCCTCGCCGACGCGTTCGATCAGCGGGGCACGGATGAAGACGGCGCGAAATGGCTCCTCGCCCAGTTCGGCCACCCGCAGGTCAGCCTCGAAGCTATCCACCTGGCGGCCGAAAGCGTTACGGCGCACACCGATGTCCATCAGCCCCAGCGTTGCCTGTCCCAGCACGCCGTCCAGTACCTCGCGGGCCAGCAGGATCATCCCCGCGCAGGTGCCCCAGATCGGCTTGCCGGCCATCGCCAGCGCGCGGATCGGCTGGAGCAATCCCCAGCGGCTGGCGATCAGGCCGATCGTCGTGGACTCGCCGCCGGGGATGATCAGGCCGTCCAGCTCTTCCATGTGTTGCGGCAGGCGCACCTCGACTGCGGCTGCGCCGGCGCGCTCCAGCGCTGCCTCGTGTTCGATGAAATCACCCTGCATGGCCAAAACGCCGATCCTCATCCTTCCTCCTGGCTACCACCCCCGCACCGCCAGCCGTTCCTGTGCCGGGATGTCGCTGACGTGGATGCCGACCATCGGCTCGCCCAGACTGCGGCTGACCTCGGCCAGGATCTGTGGATCGTTATAGTGGGTGACCGCCTGGACGATGGCGCGGGCGCGTCTGGCCGGGTCGCCGCTCTTGAAGATGCCGCTGCCGACGAAGACCCCATCCATGCCAAGCTGCATCATCAGCGCGGCGTCGGCGGGGGTGGCCACGCCGCCGGCGGCGAAATTGACCACCGGCAGGCGGCCCAGGTGGGCGGTTTCCACGACTAGGTCATACGGCGCGCCGATCTCCTTAGCATAGGCCATCATCTCCTCGGCGGCCATGGTCGTCAGACGGCGGATCTCGCCCATTACGGCGCGGGCGTGGCGTACTGCCTCGACCACGTCGCCGGTGCCGGCCTCGCCCTTGGTGCGGATCATCGCCGCCCCCTCACCGATGCGCCGCAACGCTTCGCCCAGGTTGCGGCAGCCGCAGACGAACGGCACTTTGAAGCCATGCTTGTCAATGTGATGGGACTCGTCGGCGGGGGTGAGCACCTCGCTCTCGTCAATGAAGTCCACGCCTAGCGCCTCCAGGATCTGCGCCTCGACGAAATGGCCGATGCGGCATTTGGCCATCACCGGGATGGAGACCGCTTCCATGATCTCGCGGATCTTATCGGGATCGGCCATGCGCGCCACGCCGCCCTGGGCACGGATGTCCGCCGGCACCCGCTCCAGGGCCATCACGGCACAGGCGCCGGCCTCTTCGGCGATGCGGGCGTGCTCGGCGCTGACCACGTCCATGATGACCCCGCCCTTAAGCATCTGCGCCAGGCCGCGCTTGACTTTCTCGGTACCGACTTCCTTTTCCATTGTCAACCTCCCCTGTTTCTTCTGATCATATTCTACCGCCTTTTCGTCGAACCGTCAAAGACCGGAGTTGTTCGTAGGACAACTGCGAGCAGTTGTCCTACATTCAGACTTTAGGGTATAATGTACGTGGAGGGAGATGGCGATGAGACGGGTGGCGGCTCTGTTCCTGGTGCTGTGGCTGATCGCGGCGTCGGTGGGGGGTGCCCCTGCGCAGGGCGAGCGGGTCGTCTATGCGCTGACCGTGGATGGCGCGATTACCGCTGCCATCGGCGACTACATCCAGCGGGGCGTGCGGCTGGCGGAAGAAAATGGCGCGGTCGCGGTGGTGATCCGGCTGGACACCCCCGGTGGCGATCTGAACGCGACGACGCAGATCATGGAGACGTTCGAGAACGCCCGTGTGCCGATCATCGTCCACGTCTATCCCCGCGGAGGGATGGCTGCTTCGGCGGGGACGTTGATCCTGCTGGCGGCGCACGGCGCGGCGATGGCCTCACGGACGACCATCGGCGCAGCTCATCCGGTCAATCTCACCGGTGGTTCGGAAGCCGACGAGGTGATGATCGAGAAGGTGATGAACGTCATCGTCACCTACACGGCGCTCTTTGCCGAACGGCGCGGCGAGGCGGCGGTGGCGTGGGCCGAACGGGCCATCCGAGAGAGCGCTACCGCCGGGCCGGAGGAAGCGTTGGACTTGGGGGTTGTGGATCTGATTGTTGACGATATGGAAGGCCTGCTCACCGGCTTCGATGGCCAGGCGGTGCGCCTGGGCGACGGTAGCGCGTTGACCCTGCACACGGCAGGCGCGACGGTCGTGGAGGTACCGATGTCGGTCATCGAGCAGCTCCTGCAGGTATTGATCGACCCGAATATCGCTCTCATCCTCCTGACCATCGGCGTGCAGGCGATCCTGATCGAACTGTCGTCGCCGGGCGGCTGGGTGGCCGGATTTGTCGGGGTGGTCTGTCTGGCACTGGCGGCCTATTCCCTGGGCGTGCTGCCGTTCAACTGGCTTGGCCTCGTGCTGATCGGCGCAGCTTTTGTGCTCTTTATCCTGGACATCAAGGCGCCGACCCATGGGGCCTTGACGGCGACGGGCATCGGCACGTTCATCGCCGGGGCGCTGATCCTGTTCAACGCTCCGCTGGGATCGCCCTACGGGCAGGTCTCGCTGCCGCTGGTGGTGGCGATCGCCGTGCTGAGTGCTCTGTTCTTCGGATTTGTGGTGGGCAAGGCGCTCCAGGCGCAGAAGCGACGCGCGGTGACCGGACGCGAGGGGCTGATCGGCCGCACGGGGGTCGCCAGGTCGCGCCTCGACCCGCAGGGATGGGTATTGGTCGCCGGCGAGCTCTGGCAGGCCGTGGCGGAGCAGGGGAGCATCGAGAGCGGCGAGCGCGTTACTGTCGTCGCGATCGAGGGCTTCCGCCTGACCGTGCGGGCGGCGGACTAGAGATCGGTCGGCAGCTCCGCGAACGAGAGGTCCGACGGCGCGGGCGTTCCCTTCCGCCGCTCATAGCGGCACGGGCCGCGGTGCGCCTTGTACGGCAGGACAACGTGGAAGGTGCTGCCGGGGCAGCGTTCTTCGTCGTACCCCTCGCTCTCGACCCAGATGCATCCTCCGTGGCCCTCGATCACTCCGCGAGCGATCGGCAGTCCCAGCCCCGGCCCGGCCCCCTTGAACTTGTATTCCCCTGAGGAGTGCAGGCTCACGCTGCCAACGCGGTAGAACTTCTCGAAGATCAGCTCCTGGTCGGGCGCGCTGATGCCGATGCCCGTGTCGGAGAAGGTGATCTCGAAATGTTCCCGGTCGAGCGGGTGGGCTTCGATAGCAATGCTTCCGCCGTCGGGGGTGAACTTGATCGCGTTGGAGATCAGGTTGCTGAACGCCTGGAACAATCGCTGGGCGTCGGCGGTGATCGGTGGGATATTGTCCAGCCCGGTCGTTGTCAGGACCAGTCTCCGTTCCTGCAGGGCCGGCACCCAGCCCTCGATCGCCGTGCGGACGATGGAGGCCAGCGTGGTCGGCGCGAAGTGCAGGCTCAGGCCCTCGGTCTCGATCTGCGAGGCGTCCAGCATGGCGTTGATGATGCTCTCCAGGCGGCGCACGGGGCGGGAGATGCTGCTGGCGATGTGGACGATCTGGTTGGGACTGAGCGCGTCCGTCTCCGATAGCTCGGTCAGGATGTCCACGTAACCGCGCATCTGGGTCAGTGGCGTGCGCAATTCGTGCGAGGCGATGGAGAGGAAGTCGGTCTTGGCCCGGTCGAGCCGCTCCAGGCGCTCATAGGCGGCGCGCAGGTTCTCGTTCAGTTCTGTGACGTGGACGTTGAGCGCCCGCAGTCCCTCGAACAGGCTGGCGTTCTGCAACGCTACGCCGGTCTGGTGGGCCAGGGTGGTCAGGAACTCCAGCGAGCGGGGGCTGTAGATCTCTCCTGTGCGCTGTGGGCCGAGGGCCAGCAGGCCGGTCAGCTCACCCTGTGAACGGATCGGCAGGTAGACTTCCATCCCCAGGTTGTGCAACCAGTCCAGTTCCCGTTTGGCTGCTGCCCGCAGGTCCGGGTTGTGCTCGATCTCGTACTGGAACAGGGGCTCGTCCCGCTCGCGGATGCGGGCCAGGATCGGGCTGATCGGTTCCAGTTCCAGCGGCTCTCGCGGCACCTCGCCCATTCCTGGCACGGGCTGGAGGTGCAAGCCGCCGCGCTCGCTGCCGGTCGTGACCAGCAGCGCGCCCTTGCGCACGTCGAAGACCTGGGCGACGGTCTGGGCGGCGATCTGGGCCAGTTGCTCCAGATCGAGAACCGTGCCGATGGTTTGGCTGTAGTCCCGCAGGGCCTGGGCCGGGTCGAAGCCCATCCTTTCGACCAGCCGATTGACCAGGCGTTGGATCAGTTGGTACAGCGGCAGGTAGAGCAGGGCAGCGACACAGGCCAGGGCGATGATGAGGATCGTGTTCGAGAAGGGCAGGCGGAGGGCCAGCCGTTCCGTCCCCATAATGATGCCGAAGATGAGGCTGGCGGTGAGGGCGAACAGGAGCAGGAAGCGCAGGATGGCCCACATCATCGCCTTGACGTTGGGCAACCAGTAGCTGGCCACGCCGCGGGCCAGGGCGACGATGCCGAAGATGTGCAGCAGCGGGCCGATCATCCGCAGCGGCCCGGCCGGCAGGAGGCTCATAGCCTGTCCGGCGGACAGCGGCAGGGCGGCCAGCAGCCAGTAGAGAGTGCGGTTGCGGTAGAGCGCCAGGCGGCTGCGGTAGAAGGTCGCCACAATCAGCCCGGTGACGATGAGGATCAGCAGCGACCAGCCACCCTGGGCGATCTGCAGCAGCGGGACCAGCGGCGGGGGGAAGAACAGGAAATACAGGTTGCCCACCAGCAGCATCACCGTCCATGTCCCCCCGGCGGTAGCAACCACGGACACCAGGGGCCATTCGAGCAGTGAGCAGATCAGCAACAACTCGCCCACGGCCAGCGCGGTGGCAAGGACCGGCAGCAGCAGGTCGGCTGGCACGGCAACGATGTCCGGCAGCCTGCCCAGCATGCTCGCCAGTGTGGCGGCGATGATCCATAGCAGGCTGATCCCGCCGTACAGCAGGGCCAGCTTCTGGTCCAGGTCCTTGTTCCGTCGGAGCAGGATGACCAGGAAGACGATCAGGTGGATCAGGCTGGCGAGTCCGCCGATAGTCACGATGGTCGGCCAGGTGGCCATGGTTTCCGTCCTTGTGTTCAGGATTCGACTTCGATGCTCATAGCGACCGCCTCACCGCCGCCCAGGCACAGGGTGGCCAGGCCGCGCCTCAGTCCGCGCTGGCGCAGGGCGTAGATGAGCGTGGTCAGGATGCGTGCACCGGAACAGCCGATGGGATGGCCGAGGGCAATCGCTCCGCCGTTGACGTTGACCCGTTCCCACGGCAGGTCCAATTCTTTCCCGTCGGCCACGGTCTGGGCGGCGAAGGCCTCGTTGACCTCGAAGAGGTCGTAGTCGGCCACGGTAGTGGTGGTCTTTTCCAGCAGTCGGCGCACAGCGAAGATGGGGGCGGTGAAAATGCGCAGCGGTTGGACGGCCGCCTGAGCGTAGGCGACGACGCGGGCCAGGGGGCTCAGTCCCAATTGCGCGGCCCGTGCGCGGCTCATGACCACGACGGCGGCGGCGCCGTCGGTGATGCCGGGGGCGTTGCCGGCGGTGACGATGCCATCGGCCTGGAAGGCCGGCTTCAGGCGGGCCAGCGCCTCCAGCGTTGTGTCACGGCGGGGATTCTCGTCGGTGTCGAACAGGATCGGCGCGCCCTTGCGCTGTGGGATCTCCACCGGCGCGATCTCGTCCTGGAAGCGGCCCGCGTCTATGGCGGCGATGGCTTTCATGTGGCTGTGGTAGGCGTACTCGTCCAGTTCCTGGCGGGTCAGCCCGTATTCGCGGGCGATCCATTCGGCGGCATTGCCCATGTGCTGGTTCTCGAAGGCGCACCACAGCCCGTCGTGGACGACCCCGTCCACCAGTTTGCCGTCTCCCAGGCGGTAACCGAAGCGGGCCTGGTGGAGGAGGTATGGGGCGTTGTTCATGCTCTCCATCCCGCCGGCGACGAAGGTGTCACCGTCGCCGGCGGCGATCATCGCCGCGGCCAGCATCACCGCCTTGAGGCCCGAACCGCAGATCTTGTTGATCGTAGTAGCGCCGACCGTGGGGGGCAGCCCGGCCTTGATCGCTGCCTGGCGGGCGGGCGCCTGTCCCTGCCCGGCCTGGACGACGCTACCCATCAGCACCTCGTCCACCGAGGCAGGCTCGATCCCGGCCCGCTGGACGGCAGCGCGGATCGCGACCGCTCCCAATTCGGGGGCCGAGAACGGCAAGAGTGAACCTTGAAAGCGACCGATGGGCGTGCGGACGGCGGAGATGATGACGGCTTCACGGGGGTTGTTGGACATAGGGTTTTCTCCTTTTGTGGGTCGTGTATCGCGTATCGCTTATCGCGTATCGCGTATCGCTTGTTCGAAGAGTGGCTGCAGCCGCCGGTAGGTCTGCTCCAGCCACTCTGGGATGGTGCGTGTCTGGCCGACCACGGTGATGTAATTGGTGTCGCCGCCCCAGCGAGGGACGACGTGCAGGTGGACGTGGCCGGCGATTCCCGCTCCGGCTGCTTCGCCGATGTTCAGCCCTATGTTGAACCCCTGGGGATTGTAGGCCATGCGCAGCGCGCGCAGGCTGGCCTGGGTCAGCGCCATCCACTCGGCGATGATCGGCGCGTCCAGTTCTTCCAACGACGGGCTGTGTGCGTAGGGCACGATCATCAGGTGGCCGTTGTTGTACGGGAAGCGGTTCAGGATCACGTAGCAGAGCTGTCCCCGGTGGATAATGTAGGCCTCCTCGTCGGGCTGCTGGGGCGTCAGGCAGAAGAGGCAGCCCTCCGCCGGCGGCAGCTCGCCACGCAGGTAGGCCATTCGCCACGGGGTCCACAGAGTGCTCATCGCTGCCGATTGTACACCGACAACACGGAACACGCAACACGCAACACGTCACCGGACGAACTGGATCACTATCCTTCCTTGTCCATCGAGTACTTCCAGTGCCCACGGGCCGCTGCCGGGGCCCCAGGTTTGACGGAAGGGCTGGCCCGGCCCGATGGGGGCTGACCAGCGAGCGACCTCGATCCCGCTCTGGCGCAGGATGACCGTCGCCTGGAGAGGGCGGACGGTCTCGACGGCCAGCTCGACCCCGTCGCCTGCCGGCGTCAACCTCGCCGCCGCCTCGGCGTTGGCCCAGGTGTACCCGCCCATCCCGCTCACGGCGTACCAGTACTCTGTCCACCCGACGCTCTGCCCGGCGTCCAGGGTGGCGTACGTGCCGAACGTGCTGGTCAGCCCGCCCCACAGCTCGAAGTAGCGGCTGCCGTCGTCGGTCCACAGTTCGGCCGGCAGGTCGCCCAGACAGAAGACCTTCACCCCGCGCAGCCAGGTCGGCGCGGCGCGGACGATCCCCTGATCCGCGCCCAGGTCGTATGCCCCGGCGAAGCCGGCCTGCGCCGCCTGGGGGGCGAAGACCCCCAGGTAGGCATGCCATTCCGCGTATCGGCCAAAGTCGCGTCCGGCGTACACCGGCCAGCTCATGGCCCCGCCAGGGCCGGGGAGCGACCCGTCGCCGGTGGAATGGACGAGCACTTCCGAGGCAGGCAGGACGAAGCTCAGGTCGGGCGAGGGGGCGTTGCGCTCCGAGAGAGTGAGCATGGCGTTGACCCAGAACTGGTAGGGTTGCGGCTGGCCGGTCGGGTTGGCGATGCTGGGGCTGATCGCCACGCGACTGCTCCCCGGCTCCAAGCGCACGGTCACGGCGACGGTCATGCCGGTGCGTTCTTCGACGTTCCAGACGCGGACGCCATCGGCCAGCAGCTCGTAGCTCCACGGGCGGTACTCGTTCAGGCCGTGTTCCTCTACCGGAAAGGCCCACTCCATCCCGCCGGTCGCCAGCCACCAGCCGCGGTAGCCCCAGCGGGTTGGTTTGACGACCGGGTTGGCGTAGAAAAGCTGCCGCCCGGTCGTGCGGTCGCTCCAGCGCAGAATACGCCCGCCCAGGTCGGGCAGGACGACCAATTGGACGTATTCGTTCTGGATGAAGACGGCGCGGTACTCGCGGGGGATGGAGCCGGGCACGGCGTCGAAGTTGAGGCGGGGGTAGGGGAAGATCGGGTCGTCGGGGGCCGTGGGGACGAGGGCGCGATCCCAGCCGTAGGTGTCGAGCGTGAGCGTGCTCTCCCAGACTGCTACCGGCTGTGCAGGCGGTGTGGGTGGGGGCGTTGTTACTGTCGGCTGGGGAGGCGGCGGGGTGGGGGAGACGGTCGGTTGGGGGGGCGGCGGGGTGGGGGAGACGGTCGGTTGGGCTTCAGGGATGGCGGTGGGCGAGGGCGCCGGCCGGGTCGGCGTCGGGGTTGGCGTCTGTACGGGCCGGGTCGCTGTCGCCGTCGCCGGCAGCGGTTCGGTGGCTGTCACTGTCGTGGTGGACCACCACAGCGTGGCGAAGACGGCGCAGACCAGCAGCGCCGCGACCAGGAGGATGGCTGCGCCAAGGATGATCATGACAAGCAGGCGAGAGCGGGAGGAGTTCTGCATTCGATTCGCTCTACCCTTCGTGGTTCATCCAGTACGCCGATGGATCTGCCGGGCCAGGGCGCGTGCCCGCTGCGGCGCGTCGCCGACATAGCCGGCCAGGTCGAGTGCTGCGCGCACCCGTTCCGGCGACAGGAGGGCGGTGATCCTCGGCTCGCCGGCCAGA
>DAOTYW010000187.1:0-1736 GCA_034434755.1 Anaerolineae bacterium
GTGGTCAGGGTACAGGAAGCGGAAATTGGACGGCTTCTCGCAGGCCTTGAGGACCGCCTCGGCCAGCGCCGCGCCGCCCTCACCGCCGTTGGCCCACACAGTGCTCACCACGGCATCCTCGGCGCCGGAGGCCTGCGCCCGCTCGCGGATGAGGGCGATCTCGGCATCGGTGTCGTCCTTAAAGCGGTTGATCGCCACCACCACCGGCACGCCGAACTTGAGCGCGTTCTCGATGTGCTGGAGCAGGTTGGGCAGCCCCTTCTCCAGGAGCTCCAGGTTCTCCTGCGTGTAGGCCTTGTCTAGCGGCTTGCCGGCGACGACCGTGGGTCCACCGCCGTGCATCTTGAGGGCGCGCACCGAGCAGACCAGGACGACGCAGTTGGGGATCAATCCGCTGAGGCGGCACTTGATGTCAAAGAACTTCTCCATGCCGCAGTCGGCGCCAAAGCCGGACTCGGTGACCACGTAGTCGGCCAACTTGAGGGCAATGCGGTCGGCGATGATCGAGGAGTTGCCCTGAGCGATATTGGCGAACGGCCCGCAGTGGACGAAGGCCGGGCTGCCCTCCAACGTCTGCATCAGGTTGGGCATGATCGCGTCCTTAAGCAGGACGGTCATCGCGCCGGCGACGTTGAGGTCCTCGGCGGTGATTGGCTCGCCCTTCTTGTTCGTGCCGATGATGATGCGGCTCATGCGCTCGCGCAGGTCCTCCAGGCCGCTGCAGAGGGCCAGAGCAGCCATGATCTCGGAAGCGACAGTGATGTCATAACCCGACTGGCGTGGCACGCCATCGTTGACCGTGCCCAGGCCGAGAATGATGTTGCGCAGCGAGGCGTCGCTGACATCCACCACCCTCCGCCACTGGATCGAGTAGGGGTCAATGTCCAGCTTGAACATCCGCTCGCGGTCCTTATCGCTCAGGTCGGAGGGGTGTTCGGACTGGATGCCCAGCTTCGCCAGCCGCTTGCGCATCGAAGGGGTGTAGGTATCGTCCGGGCAGAGCGCTTTGGCCATGAAATTGGCGCTCCAGCGGGCCTCTTTCGAGAGGCGGTTGTCAATGGCCGCCGCCAGCAGGTTGTGCGCCGCGCCGACGGCGTGGATGTCGCCGGTCAGATGCAGGTTGAAGTCCTCCATCGGCACCACCTGGGCGTAGCCGCCGCCGGCCGCCCCCCCCTTGATGCCGAAGGTCGGTCCCTGGGAGGGCTGGCGGATGCAGGTGAAGACCTTCTTCCCCAGGTAATGCAGCCCCTGGCTGACACCGATCGTGGTGACCGTCTTCCCCTCGCCCAGCGGCGTGGGGGTGATCGCGGTCACGTCAATGTACTTGCCGTTGGGCCGATCCTGCAGCCGTTCCAGGACGCTGAGGTGGACCTTCGCCTTCCACTTCCCGTAGAAATCGAGCTCATCCTCGGAAAGCCCCACATTACGGGCGACCTCGGAGATCGGGATCAATTCCGCTGCCTGGGCGATCTCGATGTCGCTCGGAACCGGGGTGACGCGCTTGACGGGCATGGTAACCTCCTTGATCTATGAAGATTGAGTTAGTCAATCATCTGTGCGCGGGGCGCTCAGCCCACCTCGCTGCGCCCCTCGGGCACCAGGTAAGCCGCACGGGGTAACAAGGGTGCGATTTCCACCTCCACCGCCTGGCGCATCAATTGACCGGACAGGTGCAAGAGGGTATCCCCCAATCCACGCTCCACCACCATTCCCGCCAGGCAGGGATAGTGATGGTG
>DAOTYW010000188.1:0-3531 GCA_034434755.1 Anaerolineae bacterium
CTCCTGCTCGTCGCCCTGGCCGGACTGGTGGGTCTGGTTGGCTGGGAAGGCTCGCGCCGCACGCGCCTCTTCTGCCTCTGCGCCGTGACGCTGACCCTCGGCGCCGCCCGCCTGCAACTGGCCCTGCCCCGCTTCGACGAGCGCTCACTCGCCAACCATAACGACCACGGCCCGGCGACCCTCGAGGGCGTGGTCGTGGCCGAGCCGGACGTGCGGGAGACCGTCGCTTACCTGCGCCTGCGCGCCGAGCGGCTGACCTTTCCCGACGGACGGACCCTGGATGTGGAAGGATTGGCCCTGGTGCGGGTGAGCCGCTACCCGTCCTTCGCCTACGGCGATCGGCTGCGGGTGACCGGCCCGCTGGCGACGCCGCCGGAGGGGGAGGACTTCTCCTACCGCGACTACCTGGCCCGCCAGGGGATCCACTCCCTGATCGAGAACGGGCGGGCAGTGCGGGTGGGCAGCGGCGAGGGTAACCCGCTCGTCGCCGCGCTGCTGGCCTTCAAGCGGCGCGCCCAGACGACCATCGCCGCCATCCTCCACGAGCCGTCCGCCTCCCTGCTGACCGGCATCCTGCTGGGGAACGACAACGGCATCCCCGCCGACCTGATGGACGACTTCTCCGCCACCGGCACCAGCCACATCATTGCCATCAGCGGGTTCAACATCAGCATCATCGCCGGCATCTTCGCCGCCGTGGCGCGGCGGCTGGCCGGGCCGCGCCGCGCCGCCCCGATCGCCATCGGCGGGGTCGTCCTCTACACCATCCTGGTCGGCGCGTCGGCGGCGGTGGTGCGGGCAGCGATCATGGGCTCGCTCTACCTGCTCGGCCGTCACCTGCGCCGCGCCACCTTCGCCCCGACCTCGCTGGCCGCCGCCGCGCTGCTGATGACCGCCCTCGACCCGTTCACGCTGTGGGACATGGGCTTCCAGCTCAGCTTCGCCGCCACGGTCGGCCTGATGCTCTACGCCACCCCGCTCCAGCGCGGCGCGGTGGCCCTGTTGAGCCGGCTGATCCCGCCCGAACGGGCCGCGCGAGCTGTCGGCTGGGTTTCGGAGTCCCTGCTGGTCACCCTGGCCGCCCAAATTACCACCATCCCGCTGATCCTCTACGCCTTCCACCGCCTCTCCCTGGTCACCCTGCTGACCAACCTGCTGATCCTGCCGGTCCAGCCGGCGGTGATGATCTGCGGCGGCGTCGCCACCCTCGCCGGCCTGGCCTGGCTGCCCGCTGGACGAGTCCTGGGCTGGCTGGCATGGCTGCCCCTCACCTACACCATCGAGGCCGTTCGCCTGACCGCCCGCGTCCCCTACGCCTGGCTCGACCTGGGGCGGATGGATGCCTGGATGCTGTGGGCCTTCTACGCCCTGCTGGGCGCACTGACCTGGTGGGGCTACCAATCGCACGAGCGCCGGGCGGAGCTGCTAGGCCGCGCCCGCGCCGCCTGGAGCGCCCTCTCCGCCCGCCTGAGCGACCGGCTGCTGTTGACCGCTTCCGCCGTCGCCCTGCTGCTGGCCGTCGCCGCCTGGCGCAGCCTGCCCGACGGCCGGTTGCACGTGACCTTCCTGGACGTAGGGCAGGGGGACGCAGTCTTCATCCAGACCCCCTCCGGGCGACAGGCGCTGATTGACGGCGGCCCCAGCCCCTCCCGCCTGCTGACCCACCTGGGCCGCCGCCTCCCCTTCTGGGACCACACCCTCGACCTGGTCGTCCTCAGCCACCCCGACGACGACCTGCTGGCCGGGCTGATCCCGGTGTTGGAACGCTACCGGGTGGACGCGGTGCTCGCCCGCGACGTGGGCTGCCGCACCCCGCTGTACATCCGCTGGAACGAGGTCGTGGCCAGCTCCGGGGCCACCCTCTGGCAGGGGGAAACCGGCCTGCAGATCTGGCTGGACGAGGGGCTGCGGCTGACCGTCCTCTACCCCGGCGCGGAGCTATCCGACTCCGCCGACTTCAACGTCCACTCGCTGGTGCTGCGGCTGGACTACGGCCAGACCTGCTTCCTGTTCCCCGGCGACGTGGACGCGGAGGTCGAGGAGCAGCTTCTGGAGGAAGGGGCCTGGCTGGACTGCACCGTCCTCCAGGCCGCTCACCACGGCGACAGCGGTTCGACGAGCGACCTGTTCCTGGAGGCGGTCACTCCCCAGATGGTGGTCATCCCGGTAGGGGCGGGCAACCTCTACCACTACCCGCACGCGGAGACGCTGCGGCGGCTGGATGGCCTGCCGGTCTACCGCACCGACGAGAACGGCTCCGTGCAGATGGTGAGTGACGGGAAGCGGGTATGGGTGGAGACGGAACGGTAGAGATTCCTCTGCCGTGCTTGATTTGCAGCCGATTCGCTATATAATTTGCCGTGTGATTCATCGTCATCTCACCCATCAGCAGTTCACTCTGGCCGCTATTGACGACATCATCGCCCGCGGCCAACGGCGGGATTGGGCAGCGCTGCGCCGGGCAGCGCTGGCCGACCGGACCGTGCTGGAAAAGGTGCTGCGGGTGTGCCAGGCGCACGTCACCGACCCGTACGCCCAACGCTACCACTTCTGGAAACAGTATGCCGAACGACATCTTGCCTGAGTGGGAGCAAGTCCTTGCCTCGGCCGCCCACCTTCAGCGCATCTTGCCGGGGGCGGTCCTCGTGGGCGGCAGCGCCTCGGCGGTGTATGCGGAACATCGTCTCTCCACCGACGCCAACCACGTCCTGACCGATCTCCGACAGCGTTTCGACCAGGTGCTGGCCGATCTGGAAGCCGTCGCTGGCTGGAAGACGGCCCGCGTCAAGCGTCCGGTCCAGATTCTCGGTAGCCTGGACGGTATCGAAACAGGGGTCAGGCAACTGATCCGCGAGGAACCGCTGGAGACCACTCAGATCGAGTATCAGGGCGAAACGATTACCCTGCCGACAGAGGCCGAGATACTGCGGATCAAGGGCGTGCTGATCCTGCAGCGGAACGCCACCCGCGACTACCTCGATTTCGTTGCCCTGGCCGACCACCTGGGCGCCGAAGGAATGGTCGAGGCCCTGCGACCCTTCGATCGGCTCTATCCCCAGCCTAACGAAGAATCGGCTCTGCAGCAGTTGCAGATTCAGCTGGGTCATCCGCTGCCCTACGACCTCGAAGAACTGAACCTGGCCGAATACAAGCACCTCGACCCACGCTGGCACAACTGGGAGACCGTCAAGGCCATGTGCGTCGCCTGCGCCAACCTGATCTTCGATCGCCTTGTCGGCCTGGAGGACGAAGGCCAATAGTATCTTTCAGCCGAGGAGGGGCGCAGGGCCTGCGCCCCTCCTTAAGCTGTGTCAAGACTGGCCCCTCACCCCACCTCCTGGCCCCCGCTCCTCTCCCCGGAGGGTGCTTAAAAAGGGCAGAGAGGACACAGCGGTCATGGTATAATTGGGCTATCCTTTCCTTCCTGGAGGTCAGACAGCCGTGTTGAGAGAGAATTACTATCGGGAACCCACGGAGTTGGACCTTTTGGTTTACGAGAAGCTGGTGCCTGCGCGACATTATTTGCGACAG
>DAOTYW010000189.1:0-18811 GCA_034434755.1 Anaerolineae bacterium
CAGCTCCAGCGTCGTCTCCACCCCCACGTCGGCCTGGATGAGCAGCTCCTCCAGCTCGTCCCAGACCGCCGGCGTCACCTCGCTGGCGCCCAGGACCGCGGCGATGCGGCTGAAAATCGCGTTACGGGTGCGGGCCAGGCCCTGGAGGATATTGCGCATGTTCGCCTATCGCAGATCGCCTATCGCAGATCGCCTATCGCAGATCGCCTATCGCGGATCGTTGATCACGCACCCTACCGCGTCTCCGCGTCCCCGCGTCCCCGCGTCCCCGTGTCTCCGCGTCTCCGCATCTCCGCGTCTCCGCGTCTCCGTGTCTCCGTGTCCCCGCGTCTCCGCGTCCCCGCGTCCCCGCGTCCCCGTGTCTCCGCGTCTCCGCGCCCCCTACTGCTTCTCATACGGCTGCCCATCCGCCGCCGGTGGGATCGCCTCCCCGACCACGCCGGCCAGGACGATGATCGTCACCAGGTAGGGAGCCATACCCAGGATTTGCGAGGGGATGGGCGTCTGCAGGATCGCCAGCTTGGTCTGCAGGGCGTCGGCGAAGCCGAAGATGAGCGCCGCGCCGAACGCGCCGAAGGGCGTCCATTTGCCGAAGATCATCGCCGCCAGGCCGATGAACCCCTTGCCGGCGGTCATCAGTTCGTCGAAACGGCCGACCGATCCCAGGATGAGGAACGCCCCACCCAGGCCGGCGACCATCCCACCCAGCATCACGTTGATGTAGCGGTTCTTGAAGACGTTGATCCCCAGCGTATCCGCCGCGCGCGGGTGCTCCCCCACGGCGCGGGTGCGCAGTCCCCAGCGAGTGTAGAACAGCATCACGTGGACGACGATCAGCAGGACGAACAACACATAGACGAGCAGGTTCTGGTCGAAGAAGACCGGGCCGATCAGCGGGATGCCCGACAGCAGGGGGATTGGCGCACGGGGGAACATGCCGGGGTTGTTCAGGTATTGGAACTGCACGTCGGCCAGGATGCGGGCGCTCAGGAAACTGGTCACGCCCACAGCGAGGATATTGATCGCCGTACCGGCGATGATCTGGTTGACCTTGAAGCGCACGGCCAGGACGGCCAGCAGCAGCCCCAGCAGCGCGCCGACTACCAGCGCTCCGAGCAGGCCGAAGGAGAGGGAGGCCCACGTCGGCCAGCCCCAGACGCGACTGGCCAGGCTGCCGGTCAGCGAGGCGAAGAACGCGCCGGTGAGCATCATCCCTTCGATGCCGATGTTGACCACGGCGCAGCGTTCGCACAGCACGCCGGATAGCGCCGCCAGGGCGATGGGCACGGACCGCAGCAGGGCGCTGTTCAACAGGCCGGTGAAGTTCAGCGACTTATCCCGCGCCGCCCAGGCGAGGAAGGCCAGGACGAACAACACGGCGACGAAGCCCAACACCAGGTTCAGTCGGCGGAACCCCCGCGCCAGTTGCCAGCCGCCCAGGAAGGCGCACAGGAGCACGGCCCCATACAGGGCCGGGGCGGTGGGAAAGGTCAGATCGGGCACCTGCAGGACCGGCGCCCCTCCGCTGGGGTTGAGCACGAAGGTAGTCATCTGCCCGGCCATGCTGGCGCGGGCGAACAGGAGGTAGATCAGCAGTCCGGCGCCGAGGAAGATCAGGCCATAGGTGATGGCCCGCTGTGAGGGCACTCCGCCGCGAGCGGCGAGGCGCTTTGACCAGTTGGCGAAAGGATCGCTTCTCATCGCTGGCCTCCTAGACGCGGCCCCAACCGCGGGCGAGCGCCATCTCCTCCGCCCCGCGCGAGACGCGGACGCGGTAGAGGATGCGCACCAGTTCCGGCGCGGCAATGAAGATGATGATCAGCGCCTGGAGCACGGAAATGATGTCAATGGGCACCTGCGCCACCCCCTGCATCTGCTGGGCGCCGGCGCGCAGGAAGCCGAACAGCAGGGCGGCCAGCAGCACGCCGACCGGGTGACTGCGGCCCAGCAGCGCCAGGGCGATGGAGTCGAAACCGTAGCCGGAGGAGAAAGCGTTGGGCATGAAGTGGATGACGCCGAGGATGTCGTGCGCGCCGGCCAGCCCGGCCAGCGCCCCGCTCAGGGCCATCGTGATGAAGATCGTGCGCGGGATGCTGATCCCGGCCGTGCGCGCGGCGCGCGCGTTCAGCCCCACGGCGCGGATCTCGAAGCCCAGCGTCGTCTTGAACAGCAGCCAGGCGATCAGGGCCACCGCCACCAGCGCCAGGATCAGGCCGATGTTAATGCGGATCGAGGGATCATTGGGGAAGAACTGCAACAGGTAGGCGCTGGGCTGGATCTCCGGGCTGACCGGCCGGTAGTCCCCCGGACGGGACATCGGTCCGCCGACCTGCAGCAGGTAGTCGGCCAGCCGGTAGGAGACGTAGTTGAGCATCATCGTCGTGATCACCTCGTGGGCGCCCGTCCGCGCCTTGAGGAAGCCGGCGATGGAGGCCCACAACGCCCCACCGGCCATCCCGGCCAGCAGCGCCAGGGGCAGGTGGATGAACCACGGCAGCCCGGTGAGGCTGTAACCGACGTAGACCGAGGTCAGGCCGCCGATGAAGTACTGGCCCTCGGCACCGATGTTGAACAGGTTACAGCGGAAGCCGATCGCCACCGCCAGCCCGGCGAAGATGTAGGGGGTGGCGATGCGCAGGCTCTCCGTCAGCGGGTAGAGCGCCCGCAGTAACCGGCTGCCGTCCCCGCTCTGAATGTACAGGCCCAGGCCCTCGATCATCCGCGCCGGGTTGCCGAACGCGCCCTGGAAGAGGGCCGCATACGCCCGTGCAATGGTCTGCCCGGCGGTGGCCAGCCCGACCAGTGGGCCGCGCCCGAACGCCGCCCACACCTGGGGGTCGAAGGCAACAATGAAGATTGCCCCGATGACCAAGGCAGTAAAGATCGCCAGGAACGGGATCAGCACCCCCTGCCAGTTCCAGGCCATCAGGCGCGGCAGCAGCCCGCGCTCTCGCTCCTCGCCGTGCAGGCCCACGTGGGTGCGGATGCGCCCGCTGCGCAGCCCCTGCGCGATCTCCTGGATCTTGCCGCGCACCTCGGAAGGGATCGCGGCGTCGGCGGCATGGTAGGGAGCCAGCCCTACCCCCTCGCCGGCCAGGTCGAAGCGCCGCGTGCCGGCGCGCACTTTCCCCCGCAGCGCCTGGGTCACAGCAGCGTAGACGGCGCGGTCCACCTGCTTCACCGCGCTGGTCAGCAGCCGCTCGGCGCCGGCGACCTGCCCATCCTGGAAGGTCGTCTCCCACTCATCTTGGTCCACCCCGATGACCCACGCGCCCTCGCGGGCGGCCGTCTGGATCGCAGCGCTGCCGCTCAGCCCGCCGGCGGCGAAGATGACATCGGCCTGTTGCCGGATCAGGTTACGCGCCGCCGCCTCGCCAGCCTGGGCGTCCACGAACGAGTCGGTGTAGACCTCGATGACCTTCGCCAGCCGATTGGTGTAGCGCAACCCGTGTTCGAACCCGCGCTGGAAGCGACGCACCGGCGGTACGTCCATCCCGCCGATGAAGCCAACGACATCCTGCCCGGTCATCAACCCGGCCAGCGCGCCGGCCAGGAAACCGGCCTGATCCTCGGCGAAGACCAGCCCGGTGATGTTGCGGCTCTCCGGCATCGGCTCGTAGTCCACGACGATGAAGTGCACGGCGCGGTATTGCTGGGCCAACCGCTCCACGATCATCCCGGTCGTCGAACCGATGGTCACAATCAGGCCGCAGCCGCGCTCGATCAGTTGGACAATGTTGCCCTCGTAGTCGGCGGGAGAGGCGGTCTCGATCACCTCGACAGTCGCCCCGCGCTCCTGAGCGGCGCGGGTCATGCCCTCGACGGCCGCCTGGCTGAAGGTGCCCCGCCCCAGGAGTCCCACGTCGGTGACCAGGCCGATGCGCAGCTTACTGGCTGATGCCTGCACGGGTAGCCTCCTTTCGCACCCCCGCCATCAGCAGGCCGATCTCCTCGCGGGTGGCCTGGTCGGCGGGCAGGATGTCCACGATCTGCCCCTCGAACATCACCGCGATGCGGTCCGCCAGCCCCATCACCTCGTCCAGCTCCGGCGAGACCAGTAACACCGCGCAGCCCTCGTCCCGCTTCTGGACGATGCGGCGGTGGATGTACTCAATGGAGCCCACGTCCAGCCCGCGCGTCGGCTGTGAGGCGATGAGCAAGCGAATCGGACGGGAGAACTCGCGGGCGACGATGACCTTCTGTTGATTGCCGCCGGAGAGGTTGGAGACGGGCACCATGATGCTGGGCGTGCGCACGTCGAACTCGCGCACCCGCTGCTCCGCCGTCGCCAGGATGGTCGCCTGGTTCAGCATACCGCCCCGGGCGAAGGGCGGGATGTAGTAGGTGTTGAGCACCATGTTGTCGGCGACCGGGAAGCTGAGCACCAGGCCGTCCTGCTGGCGGTCCTCCGGCACGTGGGCGGTGCCCTGTTCCAGGATGCGCCTCGGCGACGCGCCGGTGACGTCGCTGCCGCGGATGCGCACGCGACCGGCGCGGATGTCGCGCAGGCCGGTCAGCGCCTGCACCAGCTCGGTCTGGCCGTTGCCCTGGACGCCGGCCACGCCCAGGATCTCGCCGGCGCGCACCTGGAAGGAGACCCCGCGCACGGCCAGGTTGCCGCGGTCGTCCAACACCTCCAGCCCTTCGACCTCCAGCACGGAGGCGGCGGGGTGGGCGGGGCCTTTCTCGACCTGCAGGAGCACGTCGCGCCCGACCATCATCGCCGCCAACTGCCGCTCGTCGGTCTGGGAGGGAGTGGTGGTGCCGACCACGCGCCCGTTGCGCAGGACGGTGATCCGGTCGGCGATCGCCATCACTTCCTTCAGCTTATGGGTGATGAAGATGATGGATTTGCCCTGCGCGATCAGCGCATGGATGATCTTGAACAGCTCCTCGACCTCCTGGGGGGTGAGCACGGCCGTCGGTTCGTCCAGGATGAGGATGTCCGCTTCGCGGTAGAGCAGCTTGATGATCTCCACGCGTTGCTGCACGCCGACGGGCAACGACTTGATGTATGCGTTAGGGTCAACGCCCAACCCGTACTGTTCGGAGATCTCGCGGATGCGCCGGGCCGCGCGGGCGCGGTCGAGGAGGATGCCATTGCGGATGGACTCCACGCCCAGCATCACGTTCTCGGTCACCGTGAACACGGGGACGAGCATGAAGTGCTGGTGGACCATGCCGATACCCTGGGCGATGGCGTCATTGGGATCGCGGATCTGCACCGGCTGGCCGCGGACGAGCACCTCGCCCTCGTCCGGGCTGTAGAGGCCGTAGAGGATGTTCATCAGGGTCGTCTTGCCGGCGCCGTTCTCGCCCAACAGGGCGTGCACCTCTCCCTGTTCCAGGGCCAGGTGGATGTGATCGTTCGCCAGCACACCGGGGAAGGCTTTGGTGATGCCGCGCAGCTCCAAGGCAGGGGGCATAGCTGCCTCCTTGTAGACGTAGTGGAGGCGGTGCCGGGTGGCCCCGGCACCGCCCACAGGTCTTGCTAACTTACTGGCTAGAGAGGAACGCCGCCCAGCCGGTGTCGATGCTGCCGTCAATGATGCCGGCCTTGATCGTCTCCAGCTCGGCGACAATCGCCGCCGGGACGCGGCTCTCGAACTCGTGATACGGAGCGATGCCGACGCCGCCGTTCTCCAGCGTGCCCAGGTAGGTGCCGCCGGCGAAGTTGCCGTTGAGCGCCAGGGCGATCGCGTCGCGCACGGCGATATCCATGTTCTTCAGCACGCTGGTCAGGGTGACCGAGCAGTAGTCCGGCGCGCTGACGCACCAGTCGGTGTCCACGCCGATGAGCATGGTGCCAGGGTTCTCCATGATCGCCGCCGCGGTGCCCAGCCCGGCCGGGCCGGCCACCGGCATGATCACGTCCGCGCCCTCGGAGATCAGGTCCTCCGCCGCGCGACGGCCGTCATCGGTGGACTCGAAGTTGTTGATGAACAGGCCCTCACCCGTCGCCGTGCTCCAACCCAGCACCCGGACGTTGGCCCCGTGCTGCTCGTTGTAGTAGTTGACGCCGGACTCGAAGCCGACCATGAAGATGGTCACCGGCGGGATCGGAATACCGCCCCAGGTGCCGACGATGCCGGTCTGGGACATCGCCGCGGCCAGGTAGCCGGCCAGGAAGGCGGCCTGATCGGTCGAGAAGGTCAGGCCCAGGACGTTGGGAATGGCCGGATCGTAGGAGTAGTCCACGATGGCGAAATTGACGTCGGGGTTGTTCTGGGCGAAGGTCGCCGTGTCGTCCCCCAGCAGGAAGCCGACGGTGACGATCATGTCGTAGTCCTGGTCAATGAACTGCTGCAGGTTGACCGCGTAATCGGTCTGCTGCTGCGACTCCAGGTACTGCACCTCGACGCCCAGCTCATCCCGCGCCAGCTCCATACCGTGCCAGGCGGTCGCGTTGAAGGAGCGGTCGTCAATGCCGCCCACATCGGTGACCATCCCGACCCGGTAGGCCGTCGGGGTCGGCGTCCCGCCGCCACAGGCGACCAGCAGGGTCGTCAGGACCATCAGACTGCCGATTGTCAATATCCACTTGCGCATGGTTCTCTTCTCCTCCTCAAGGATTCAGGTTTTGCACAGATGGGTTCCACAGCCGAGAAAGGGTTCCTGTTCTCTCCTCTGGCATCACCTCCTCGCATCTCGCGGCGGATTGCCGTACGGTTATTATCCACCAAAGGAAGCAGAAGTCAAGTCGCTTTCGCCCCGAGGGCAAGGCGGGGTCAGAGCCGCGCTTGCAGCCCGCCCGCTTTGGTGTACAATAGGCCCGCCATCGGGTCTGCCGCCGGACGCGAAGGCGCGCGGATATGACAACCCGGCCCTTATGGAAGTAGAGACAGCGGTAACCGAACGCTCCGCCGGCCAGCGGCAGGCCGCTCGCGATCTGTTCCATCAGCGCGAGTTTATGCTCCTGTGGGGGGGACAGCTCCTCTCGCAGATCGGCGATCAGTGCCTGTTGATCGCCGCGATCACGCTGATCACCAACCTCTCGGCCTCGCCCCTGGCGATCCTCGTCCCGGCGATATCCATTGCCCTGCCGCAACTGTTCTTCGGCCTGCTCGGCGGGGTGGCAGCCGACCGCTGGGATCGCAAGTGGATGATGGTGATCTCCGACGTGCTGCGCGGACTGCTGGTGCTGGCCGTGTTGCTGGTGCACACGACTGCCCAGCTATGGATCCTCTACCTGGCGGCAGCCGGGATGGCCCTGGTGGGCACCTTTTTCTACCCGGCGCGCAATGCGACGATCCCCAACCTGGTGCCCAAGGGCCTGCTGCTGACCGCCAATGGGCTGATCCAGGGCACGTACATCATCGCCCTGATCATCGGGCCCATGGTGGCCGGGGTGGCGGTGGACCTGTGGGGCTTACAGGCCGCGATCATCTTCGACAGCGGGACATTTCTGGTCTCGGCGGTGACGATCATCTCCCTGCGCGTCCCCCCGCTGCAGAACGGCACGTCCGACCTGGCCGTGCGCGGGAGTATGTGGGGCGATATGCGCACCGGCCTGACCTTCATCCGCCACAACCGGCTGCTGCGCCGGGCGCTCTACGTGGCCGCCGTGGCCACGCTGGGGATCGGCTCGGTGGTGCTGTTGGCGATCCCGCACCTGCGGACACAGTTGGGGGCCGGCGGGCTGGAGTACGGCGGGGCCATGAGTGTGTTGGGCATCGGTTCGGTGATCGGCGGACTGATCGCCACCCGTCTGTCGCGCCGTCTCTCGACCAACTCGATTGTCGGTGGGATGTTGATCGCCGCCGGCGTCGCGGTGATCGTCTTCGCCTACACCCGCAGCTATGCCGTCGTCCTGGTCAGCGTGATGGCCCTGGGGATGTGCATCGTCATCGCCCGCGGCGCGCTGGACACGATCACCCAGGCCCTGGCCCCCGACGAGGTGCGCGGACGGGCGCAGGCGGCGGTGAGCCTGATCGTGACGGCCGGAACGGCACTGGCGGAAGGCTTTTCCGCCCTGATGGGCCATTTCCTGGGCGTGCAGACGATGTTCGTCGTCGCCGGCGCGATCACGGTGGCGGCCGGCGCGGCCGCGATCTACGCGCTGCGCGAGGTCGCCCACCTGGGGCACGTCGGCCTGCGGTAACTGCTCACCCTCCCGCAGGTTTGGGCGCACTGGGCAGCCCGAATCGCACTTCCATAGCCACGCCGATTCATTGCTCCGTCACTGCCGAACCTGCGGTAGGGTGAGCTGAGTTGTCCAGCGCCACCGCCGCGTTGCGCGCCAGCCGCGCCCGACCCAGGCGCTCCAACGGGGTGCCGGCGTAGCGGCGACGAAACCCCTCCTCGTCCAGCGCCAGCAGTTCGACTAGCGACGGCGCGGCCCGCTCCACCGACGCAGCGCGGAACGCCGCGACCGCGGTCGGACGGGCGAAGCGCTGCCAGGGGCAGACTTCCTGGCAGGCGTCGCAGCCATAGACCCGGTCGCCGATCAGCGGGCGCAGGTCGGGCGGGATGGCCCCCTGGTGCTCGATGGTCAGGTAGGCGATGCAGCGGCGGGCGTCCAGGCGGTACGGCGCGGCCAGCGCCCCGGTCGGGCAGGCCTGCAGGCAGCGCGTGCAGGTGCCGCAGCGGGACGGCAGCGGCGGGCCGCTGAACGGGAGATCCACGTCCACCAGCAGCTCGCCCAGGAAGAGCCACGAGCCGAAGCGGGGGTGAATGAGGCAGGTGTTCTTGCCGATGAAGCCCAGCCCGGCCTGGACGGCGAAGGCGCGCTCCAACAGCGGCCCCGTGTCAACGTAGGTCCGGTAGTGGATCGTTCGCCCGACCGCGGCCTGGATTCGCGCGGCCAGTTCCTCCAGGCGCGGCAGCATCCAGGCGTGATAGTCGGCCCCCCAGGCGTAGGCAGAGACGCGCCCGCGCGGCCGGTCGTCGGAGGGCGGCGGCGGGCCGGGCCAGTAGTTGACCGCCACGCAGACCACCGCCCGCACCCCCGGCAGGATGCGCGCCGCGTCCTCGCGGCGCTCGACCCGGTCGGGGCGGGCCAGGTAGGCCATCCCGGCATGGTCGCCGCGGGCCAGCCAGTCGCGGTAGGCGCGCAGGTCGCGCTCGGACGGGCGCGGCGGGGCGACGCCGACCAGGTCGAAGCCCAGCGCGCGGGCGTGCTCCTCGATGGTATAGGTCATCATAGCTCTCGGGTGAAGCACGGTAGGGGCGCACGGCCGTGCGCCCCTACTGCCGGGTGAATTGCTCGATGTTCCACATCTCGCTGCTGGCGGTGGAGTCGAGGATGAAGCCGGTGATCTCCGGGCGGGCGGCGGCGATCTTCAGGCGCATGTAGAGCATCAGCGAGGGCAGGTCGCGGTTGAAGATCGCCTGGGCGGCCAGGTGGTTCTCCACGTACCCCGGCTCGCCCGGCAGGGCCTGCAGGGCGGCGGCGCAGGCGGCGTCGAACTCAGGGTTGGCGTAACCGATGTTGTTCTGGCCGGCCCAGCCGTTCTCATCGCTGGGGATCTGGTCGCTCATGTACAGGCTGCAGGGCGGCTCGACGCCGGTCAGCCAGGTGAAGGAGGCCAGGTCAAAGTGGCGGCCGAAGAGCGGCCCCTCCGGCCCGTCGGCGAAGTACCGGCTGGCGGGCATGTTGTCCAGCGTGACGTCGAAGCCGCAGGCGGCCAGGTCGCTCTGGAACATCTGCATGTACTGGACGCGCAGCGGGGCGGTGGTGCTCATCCAGGGGAAAGCCAGCGGCGTGCCGTCGGCGGCGATGGCGCAGCCGTGGCACTCGCGCACCCCGTCGCCGTCCGCGTCCCGCCAGCCCAGCGCCTCCAGCAGCGCCATGCCACCTTCAGGATCATAGGGGATGGCGGTCAGGTCGGGATTGTAGAGCGGGTGCATCGGGGGAACGTACGAGAGCGGGACGATCGAGCGGCCGTACAGCAGCGCATCAATCACCGCCTGACGGTTCAGGCACATGGCGACCGCCTGGCGCATGCGCACGTCGCCGAAGAAGTCAGGCCGCTGGGCGGCGTAGTCGGGTACCGGTGTGATGCCGAAGTCGAGGTGCTCGAAGGCGCTGCCGGTGACGAACGCGGCGTGCAGCAGCCCGGCCGCCTCCAGCGCGTTGAGCAGCTCGCCCTGCTCGTATAGACTGGTGTCCTGGGTCAGGATGTCGCACGCGCCGGTCAGCAGCGCGGCGATGGTGGCGTCCGGGTCCTCGCCGATGAAGCGGAAGATGACCTCGTCGAAGTAGGGCAGGCCCTCGTCGGCGCGGAAGTAGTAGGGGTTGCGCACCACGGTGATGTGGTCGCCCTCCACCCACTCCTGCGTCGTGAACGGGCCGTAGCCGATCGGCAGGCGGGAGGACATTTCGGCGGAGACCAGGTCGGCCGGGGACGTGCTGCCCCACAGGTGCTCCGGCAGTGGCTGCCAGAAGTTGGTGAAGTAGATGCTGTCGCGGTAGCCCGGCAGGCCCATCCACACCGTCGTTCGCTCGTCCACCGCTTCATAAGAAAAATCGCGCTCGCCGGTGTAGCGACTGGGGTTGGGTGTGTCGGGATCGTAATAGAGACGAAAGGAGTACACAGAGTCGTCGGCGGTCACCGGCGTGCCGTCGGCCCAGGTGACGCCGGCGCGCAGGGTGAAGGTGACGACCATCTGTTCCATCTGGATCGTGCCACTGACCGGCCGCCACGGCACGGCGCAGTCGTTGGCGTGGCAGCCGGCAGGGCGCAGCCAGATCGGTCCGTCGAACCCACCGTACAGATCGAACACGGTGTCGTAGGAGTCGGTGGCGTCGAGCACGCCGTTGTCGTTGTCGTCGCTGCCGGCCAGCACGCGACTGCCGACGCCCACGTCCACGATATGGAGCGCCGCGTCGCCGTCGGCCAACGAGGGCAGCCGCTCCAGGATGACCGGCTGGTAGCCGAAGTTGACGTTGTCAATCGGGCCATCGTAGATGGCGTTCCAGACATGGTACTCGGCCATTCCCGCGCCGCTGTAAATGTAGAGCGTGTCCGGCTCCTGGCCCATGCAGACGGTCAGCGTGCGCGGGGGGCGGGGGGTCGGGGAGGGGATGACAGAGGGAGTCGGCGGGGGAGGGGTCGCCGTGGGCGTGGGGCTGGCGACCGTACAGGCGGTCAGCAGCAGGGCGCAGAACAGCCAGGGCAGCTGTTTGCCGTTCATCTCGTCCTCCTTTCGGACCCGCGCCGGCCTGTAGGGGCGGGCCGGTGTGCCCGCCCGGCGCTGGGCAGCCTCGCCAGCGCCGCCCGTTCACGGCGGCGAGGGGGCGAAGGCACCAACACTCACAAAGGACAAAACGATTGTAGCACGGATGGGGACGCTGTCAACGGATTTCCAGAACGGATTGAACGGACAGACGCACCCGCGAGGAGCTTCATCCGTTCAATCCGTTCCCCGAATCCGTTGACAGCCCTTGCGCTCTCCACAAAACGGGGTAGAATGAACGCGCCCCACAGTTCCGGGGCCCGCGTCATCGCAGAATACAATGTAGCCAGGAAGGGCCATGGACGGGACAGTCCCCTTCAACCGCATGCCGCGCATCCAGGAGCCGCTGCCGCAGGGTGAGGTGCGTCTCCCCGCGCCGCCTGCCGCGCCATCGCCGCCGCGCCTCAACTGGCTGCTGCTGCTCCTGCCGCTGACCGGCGTCCTGGCCATGGCCGGTTTCTATGGTGCGCTGCGCGGCAGTTGGTTACTCGCCGCGCCGATGATCGGCCTCTCGCTGGTTTCCGCGCTGACCAGCATCGTCGCGACGTTGGTGCGCCAGAGCGACCAGCGCAATCAGCTCGCCGCGCAGTCCGCCGCCTACGCGCAGGCACTGGCGCAGAAGCGGGCCGAGCTGGAAGCGGCGCGACAGGTGCAGCAGCGCATCCGCGCCGCCGTGGACCCCGACCCGGTGGCGTTGCTGGCCCGCGCCCGTGCCCGCCACCCGCGCCTGTGGGAGCGCCGGCCCAACGACGCCGACTTCCTCTGCCTGCGCCTGGGCCTCGGCGTGCGCCCCTCGACCGTCCTCGTCGCCGCGCCGCACCCGGACATGCCCGATCCGCGCCTGGAGGAGGCGCATCGCCTGGAAGCGGAGTACCGCGCCGTGCCGGACGTGCCGTTGACCGTGAACCTGCGCGCCGGCCCCCTGGGCGTCGCCGGGCCGCTGCCCGTCCGCGCCGACCTGGCCCGCGCCCTGCTCGTCCACCTGGCTGCCCACCACTCGCCCGACGAGGTGCATCTGCTGGCCGTCGGCGCGCCGGAACGGGCGGCCGATTTCCACTGGCTGCGCTGGCTGCCGCACGTCCACGCGCTGGAGACGACCGCCCCCTTCCCCATGCTGGCCGGCGATGCCGCCCCCGCTCGCCCGGCGCTCCAAGGACTGCTGGAGGAGCTGCGCCGCCGCCAGAACCAGCTCCACGGACTGCCGCCCGGCCAGCCCGGCCCGGCCTGGCCCTGGCTGGTGTTGCTGGCCGAGGATGCGCCCGGCCTGCGCGATGACCCGGCGCTGCACCTGCTCCTCTCCCCCATCGGCCGGACGCTGAATGTCACGGCGATCTTCCTGGTCGAACAGGTCCACCAGGTGCCGACCGGCTGCGTCAGCGTGGTCGAGCTGACGGGCGACGGGACGCTGGCCGGCTGCACCGACGGGGAGCTGTTCACCGGCACGCCTGACCGCGCCGACGTGGCGACCGCCGAGGCGCTGACCCGTGCTCTGGCCCCGCTGCGCGTGGAGACGCTGCGCCCCGAGGGGACCATCCCCACCACCGTCCGCCTGCTCGACCTGCTGGGCATTGCCGACCCGGAATCCTACGACGCCGCCCATGCCTGGTCGCAGCGCGCCGCCGGGCGCTTCCTGCGCGTGCCTATCGGCTTGCGGCGCGGCGGCCAGCCGTTGGAGCTCGACCTGAACCCCACCGCTCACGGCCCGCACGGCCTGGTCGCCGGAACGACCGGTTCGGGCAAGAGCGAGCTGCTGCAGACGCTGGTCGTCGCCCTGGCGCTGACCCACCATCCGCACGACCTGGGCTTCGTGCTGGTGGACTTCAAGGGCGGTGGGGCGTTCGCCGGGCTGCGCGATCTGCCGCATACGCTGGGATTGGTTACCGACCTGAGCGGTAGCCTGGCCGAGCGGGCGCTGGTGACGCTGGGGGCGGAGATGGAGCGCCGCAAACGGCTGTTCAGCGCCGTCGGCGTGAACGACATCGCCGCCTACCAGCGGCTGTACTGGCAGGGACGGGCCCACGAACCGCTGTCGCGCCTGGTGATCATCGTGGACGAGTTCGCCGAACTGGTCGGCGACGTGCCGGAGTTTATGGACGGGCTGATCGGCGTGGCGCGGGTCGGCCGGTCGTTGGGACTGCACCTGATCCTGGCGACGCAGAGCCCGGCCGGGGTGGTCGGTCAACAGATCTGGGCCAACGCCCGCTTCCGCATCTGCCTGCGCGTCGAGTCGCGCCAGGAGAGCGTGGAGATGCTCCACCGTCCGGAGGCCGCCGACCTGCCGCGGCTGCCCGGTCGCGGTTACCTGCAGGTGGGCAACAACGAGGTCTTCGAACTGTTCCAGGTCGCCCGCGTGGCCGGGCGCTGCCCGCCTGGCGGGGAAGCCCCCCCGCCCCGGCGCATCGTCGTCAAGCGCGTCCTGCCGTCGGGCCGTACGCCGGCGCTGCCGGACGGGCCGCCGGAGCGGACCGACGGGGCAGTCGCCTGGCCCAGTGACCTGGAGCGGGTGGTGCGGCGGCTGGCCGACGCGGCGCGGGAACTGCGGCTCGACCGGCTGCCCAGCCCGTGGCCCGACCCGCTGCCCGACGCTGTCGCCCTGCCCGACCTGCTGCGCCGCGCCGGGCTGGACGGGTGGGACGGCGCGCGTTGGGCGCTGCCGCCCGAACGGCCCTGGCTGACGGCGGTGCTGGGGCTGCTGGACGACCCCGCCCATCAGCGTCAGTTCCCGCTGCGCCTGGAGCTGGAGCAGCAGGATGGTCACTTGCTGATCGTCGGCGCGCCGGGGTCGGGCCAGGAGATGGCGCTGCGCACGCTGCTGATGAGCCTGGCCCGCACCCACACCCCCGCCGAACTGCACGTCTACCTGATCGAGTGTGCCGGGCAGGCGCTGGCGCCCCTCGAACGGCTGCCGCACGTCGGCGGGCGGTTTACCTCGTCCGACGAGGAGCGCGTGCCCCGGCTGCTGCGCCGGCTGCTCGACGCTCTGGAGGAGCGCAAGCGGCTGTGCGGCGAGGCCGGAGTGGACGGGCTGGCCCAACTGCGCCTGCTGCGCCCGGACAAGGCGCCGCCGGCGATCGTGGTCGTCGTCACCGGGCTGCTGGAGTTCCGCAATACCTTTCCCGACGAGCTGCTGGCGCTGACCCGCCTGGTGCGCGAGGGCGGGCCGTACGGTATCCACTTGCTGCTGGCCGCCGAGCGCGTCGGCGACGTGCCCGGCGCGCTGGGCAGCGTCATCGCCCGCCGGCTGGCCCTCCGCCTGGCCGAACCGACCGACTACGGCCTGCTGCTGGGCATGCCGCCGAGGTTGGGCCGCGAACAGCGCTTCCCGGTCGGGCGCGGCTGGAGCGGGCGCCCGCCGCTGGAGTTCCAGGCCGCCGCGCCGTGCGCCGGAAACGACGAGGCTGGCGAGCTCCAGCGGACGGTCGAGGCGATGGCCCACGCCTGGCGCGGCCCGCGCCCGGAGGCGGTCGAGAGCCTGCCGGCGACCGTCCCCCTGCGCCCGCTGCTGGCCCGTTGCTCGCCCCCGCCGGGGTCGCTGGCGGTGCCGGTCGGCCTGGACGCGGTGCGGCTGCAGCCGGTGCTCATTGACCTGCTCGCCGATGGGCCCGATTTCCTCATCGCCGGCACGCCCCAGTCGGGCAAGACGACGCTGCTGCTGGGCTGGCTGCTGGCGCTGGCCGCGCGCTACCCGCCGCAGCAGGTGCGCTTTGTCCTGATCGCTGGGCGGCGCAACAGCCTGGCCCCGTTGGAGCGGCTGCCGCACGTACTGGGTTACGGGCGGACGCCGGATGGCTTCCGCCAGGACGGCGTGCTGGCCCGCCTGCTGGACGAGCTGGGGCGGCGCGAGGCCGCATGGAACGACGGCGCGTCGCTGGACAATCTGCCGCGCCTCGTCTTCGTCTGCGACGATTACGACGAGTTCCTCGCCGCTGCTGGCGGAGAGGTGGAGGTGCAGCGCGGCCTGGCCCACCTGGCCCGGCGCGGGCGCGACGTGGGCGTCCACCTCCTGCTCAGCGGGCCGTTGCCCGGACTGGGCGCGGGCTTCAACGATCCGCTGCTCCGGCAGGCGCGGGCCGGCCGGTCGGGCTTCCTGTTGCGCCCGCTCGACCCCGGCGAGCAGAACCCGTTCGGGCTGCGCGTACGTCCGGCGGACGTGCGCCAGGCCCCGCCCGGCCGCGGCTATCTGCTGCGCGGCGGCGTCGAGCAACGGCTACAGGTCGCCACGCCAGGGGACGCGGCGGCGGTCGCGGCGTGGGCAGACGAGATCGCGCGGCCGGCACCCTATACCGAGTGACGAATCGCGGCCTGCCCGCGCCCGTCGGGCCACTGTCCGGCGGGCACGGGGTAGCTACCCGACGTCCAGGCAGTTGCCGCCGCCCCGCGCCGCGGACGGCAGGTAGTTACGGTGTAAATACCTGCCCGCCACCCGCCCGCAGGTCAGACCACCCGCTGGTCAGTCTCCTCGAAGACCTGGGCGATGCGGCGCAGACTGGTGGACAGGCCCTCCAGGATCTCGGCCACGCGGGCGCGCAGGGCGGGCACCTCGTTGTCGAAAAGCTGGGTGTAGTCCACTTGGGCCATGCCGGCCCACTGGCCCTGCAGATCATGCACAGCGGCGATGGCGTTGTTCAGCACACCGTCCACTTCCTGACGGTGGCCGTCCAGCCGGGCCGCGACGGAGCGCAATTGTTCGGGGGACACGCGAATGTCGGCCATGGGTCTCTCCTTCGTCGAATGCTGTGATGGGACCGGATGGCGCCAGGTCCATCCTGGACCTCCGAAGTCACGGAAAACCCCGGAGGTGCGGATGCGTTCAGATGACGGTCTGGTCAGTCTCGCGGAAGACCTGGGCGATGCGGCGCAGTTCGTGGGCGATCTCACCCAGCAGGTCGGCGAACTGGTGCATCTTGGGGAGCGTCTCGGTCCACTGGCCGTAGAAGCGGTTGTGCGCCACGCCCTCCCATTCCGCTTCCAGTCCATCCAGGGCCGCTTGCAGCGTGTTGATGAGGGACTCTGTCTCGCTCTTGCGGGCGTCGAACACGCCAGCGACGCCCTCGAGCCTCTCCGGAGCGACGGTGATTTGCGTCATTGTTTGCCTCCGCTGGACAAGATTTGAGGTTTGGGTATAATTATAGGCAATTCTCCGTACAATGCAAGTCGCGGAGTGACGTCAACCAAGAAGCAACGACACAGCAAAGGACGCGCTTCGCCCGTGGCCTATCCCGACGGGTGACCAACGCAGCCGACAACGGAGCCGACCATGCCCGCCTGTCCACCCCGCCGGAGCATCTATCGCCGCGTCGCCCGCGGCCCCCCTTGAGTTCCCCCGCGACCGGATAGCCAACCGTCATCGCAACCGACATCGCAGAAAGGGGGAACGCATGACTCGCATCCGTATTCACACCGATCACATCCGCCAGGTCGGCCAACAGTTAGTGGCCGCTGGCGACAACCTGGCTGCCGTCGGCCACGAGCTGCAGGGCGCCGTGGACGGCCTGGACGCGCTGGCCTGGAGCGGAGTCAGTCGCGCACGGGCGGAGGCGACCGCCGACCAGGTGCGCCCGCGCAGCGCGCAGTTGGCCGAGGAGATGAGCGCGCTGGGCCGTGCGCTCCTGCGCGCCGCCGATACGTTCGAGCAGCGGGACGCCGAAGCCGCCCATACCCTGGCCGGGATGGCCTGGGTGGACTGGCGGGGCGGCGGTCCCACGGCCTCCCCGCCCGGCCCCGACAGCCCTGACTTCGACGGCGTTCGGCACTCCGAGGGAGCGGCCTATGGCCCGCTGACCGGCCAACCGTTCATACCGGGCACGTCGGACGGGGTGGATATCCATCCCAATGATGTGATCCAGGGCGACATTGGCGACTGCTACCTGATGGCGCCCCTCGGCGCCATCGCTCTCCAGAACCCCGAAGCGATCCGGCGCATGATCCGCAGCAATGCCGACGGCACCTACACTGTCACCCTGTACGACCGCGGCGGTTTCTTCGGCACGGAACTGCGCCCGGTCGAGGTCGTTGTGCCGGCCGAGTTCCCGCTCCGGAACGGCGCCCCCATCTTCGCCCACCCCGGCGACACCGCCGATGGTCAGGCGGAACTTTGGCCCCTGCTGATCGAACGGGCCTACGCCCAGCAACACCACGGCTACGATCGGATCGTCGGGGGATATGCGCACCAGGCAATGGAGGAGCTGACCGGCGTGCGTAGCGAGCACTACAACCCCGACGCCCTGAGCCTGGAGGCGCTGGCCGACCATCTCGCAGCGGGGCATGCCGTCACCGCCTCCAGCCTGAGCGACCATCAGGTGCGCCGGGACGACCAGGTGCTGGTAGACTTTCCAGACGCGGCGGATCGCAACCCGCTGTACCAGAACAACACGCTGGCAGCCGATCATGAGTATTACGTGATGGGCGTGAACCGCGAGACGGGGACTGTCACGCTGGGCAACCCCTGGGGGCCCTCGGTTTCCTATGAGGTTACTCTGTCATGGGAGGCGTTCCGGGACAGTTTCCGCCGGGTGGCGGTCAACCCGATCAACCCTTAGGGAGGTGACGATGCTTGAAAGGAACTGGTGGCCGGTGATGGTCATCGCGTTGCTCTTGCTGGTCGCCTGCACGGGGCCAGATTCGACGATCGAGGGGGCAAAGGAAATGGAAAACACCTACGGGATCGCCTCATCCGCCCAGTTGGTCTACAACACGCACCTGCGGATCGCCGCCGGCAACATCTGGCGCGAGGAGTACGTAGACGAACAGGGCGTGACGCGCACCGGGCCGACCGCCGCGCTGTGGATTGGCCTCGATGGGAGCGCGCCTCAGGTGACCGCCGTCCGCGTGCACGTCGGTCAGATATTGACCGCCGGCCCGTACACCATCCGCGTGGTCGAGATCGGTCAGGAACGCGGCAGCGCCTTCGTTCGGGTTCAGATCACCGAGGGCACACCCGCGCCGTAGCGGGCCTCCGTGCCCGCCCACGCGCCGTACGGGCGGGCCTCCGTGCCCGCCCACGCGCCGTACGGGCGGGCCTCCGTGCCCGCCCGATGGGGGCGACCACGGAGGGGGGCGACCACGGAGGGTCGCCCCTACGGGCCCGCCCGACGGGGGCGACCACGGACGGGGGCGACCACGGAGGGTCGCCCCTACGGGACCGCCCGCCCACGCGCCGTACGGGCGGGCCTCCGTGCCCGCCCGATGGGGGCGACCACGGAGGGGGCGACCACGGAGGGTCGCCCCTACGGGCCCGCGCGCCCGCGCGCCGTACGGGCGGGCCTCCGTGCCCGCCCGACGGGGGCGACCACGGAGGGGGCGACCACGGAGGGTCGCCCCTACGGGACGGGCGGCGGGTGGCCTATCTGCTGGCCTGTTTCTCGTCGGGGCTGGGTTGGCTGGTGCTGCTGCTCACCCGCTCCTACACGCTGGGCGGGATCACACCGGTGGATTTCTGGCTGATCGAGATGACCACCTTTTTCACCGTGCTGACCTTCCCCCACACCTGCCTGGCCCTGGCGGCCCACCTGATCGCCTTCGCCCGGATGGTGCGCGGTCTGCGCGGGGAGGGCGACTGGCGCGATGGGCTGGTCGCCGCCGGCGCCACGCTCCTGCTGGCAGTCATCCATCCGTATAGCCTGCTGCCCCTGGA
>DAOTYW010000190.1:0-1673 GCA_034434755.1 Anaerolineae bacterium
GCCGCCTCGCTGCAGCTCAAGACCACCCTCTCGCTTTCCCGCGTGCCCGAAAAGGCGGAGGTGACCCGCTACAATGTCATCCTCAACATCTCCGGCAGCGGCTGGGGGGATGCCGGCTCGATCAAGGGGGACATCAAGGTGGGTTACAAGGACCGCGTGGACCTGCGCCAGGCGATTGACGACCTGACCACGGTGATCAACCTGCTCTTCGGCGCCCAGGGCAGCCTGCGCGGACGGCGGCCCGACCTGAAGGAAAGCGTGGCGATCGAGTCGCTCTCCGACCTGGGCGATATGATGTACGGCCTCTTCCTCCCCGTCTCCATCCAGGAGCACATCCGCCAGGCGCAGACCTCGATCCTGCTGGCGACGGATGACCTGGAACTGCCGTGGGAACTGCTGCATACCGGTAAGGACTTCCTCTGCCTGAGCAACCCGGTCGGGCGGATGCCGATCATGGATCGTTTCCCGCGCCGCAACGAGTACACGCGCGGCGATCCGCTGCGCTTCCTCTTCATCGCCAACCCCACCGGTGACCTGCCGGCCAGCGAGCGGGAGGTCGAGCTCATCGCCGGCAGCCTCCAGAATGCCGGGGTGACGATCTGGAAGGGCGCCCAGGTGACCAATCTCCGGCTGCACCAGGCGCTGCGCAGCGGCGAGTACGACGTCATCCACTACAGCGGCCACGCCTTCTACAACCAGCAGACGCCGAATGAGAGCGGCCTGGTGCTGGCCGACCGTTCGGTGTTCATCGCCGACTCGATCCAGCGCATGCTGCGCGGACGACCGCTGGTTTTCCTCAACGCCTGCGAGTCGGGGCGGGAGATGATGAAGGACGGCGAGGTGACCTATACCGGTTCGGAGAACGAGGGCCTGGCCCTCTCGTTCATCCTGGGCGGGGCGCTGGGCTTCATCGGCACGCTGTGGCCGGTTTTCGACGAGGGGGCAGCCGGGTTCGCCGCCGCGTTCTATCAGCATTTGATGGGCGGGGAGATGATCGGTGAGGCCATGCGCCAGGCGCGCCTGGCCGTGCGCCAGGCCCGCCCCACCGACGTCACCTGGGCCTCGTTCATCCTCTACGGCGACCCCACGCTGCGGATGCGCGAGCCTGAAGCTGCATGATCTTCGGAGGCGGAGAGGGGAAGGGTGAGGGGCCATCGCACCCGCCACGCCAGCATCAGGCCTGGCAGAGGGTAGACAGTTACGGGCAGAGAACGCAAAGAGCGCGGAGGATTCCGGGGCCTTTTGTCACTGCTCACCCTCCCGCCGGTTTGGGCGCGATTTGCAGCCCACATCGCACTGCCATGGCCACTTCGATGCGGTGCCCGGTCGCTTCCGAACCTGCGGGAGGGTGAGCTGAGCAGTTACGGAGGATGTGGCATGGACAATCTGGAACGCTTTTCCGCCGTGATTCAGTACATTGGCGAGCACCCGGAGACCTTCGTCCGGCACGGCAAGAAGGGCGTGACCCTGTTGCGCCGCGTGGTGCGGGCCGGTCAGAAGCGGGACGCCCGGCTGCTCAACGACGCCGTGGATGCGTTCCTGACGCTGGTCAGCGGTGGGCAGGAGATGCGCGGGATTACCCCCTCGACCGCTCCCCCCACTGTCGAGCAGTTCAACCGCATCGAGCAATCCACCAAAGCCGTGCTGGACAGGCTGACCCGTGGCTGAGCCGC
>DAOTYW010000191.1:0-2378 GCA_034434755.1 Anaerolineae bacterium
AATCAGTAGAGCCAACAGGTCACGTGATGCCCCTCCTGGATCTCCTGGAGCGGGGGGGGCTCCAGCCGACAGCGGTCGAACGCCTGCGGGCAACGCGGGTGGAAGCGGCAGCCGGGCGGCGGGGTGATCAGGTCGGGCGGCGACCCGCTCATGATCTTGAGATCGTCCCCCACCAGCTTGATGTTCGGCACCGAGGCCAGCAGCGCCTGGGTATAGGGATGGCGCGGCTCGTGGAACAACGGGTGCACGTCGGCCAGCTCGACCAATCGCCCAGCGTACATCACCGCCACCCGGTCGGCAATCTCGGCAACGATGCCGATGTTGTGAGTGATCAGCAGGATGCTCAGCCCAAAGTCGCGCTGTAGCTCCTGCAGCAGGTCGAGGAACTGCGCCTCGACGATCACGTCCAGGGAAGTCGTCGGCTCGTCAGCGATGATCAGGTCGGCTTTGAGGGCCAGGGCCAGGCCGATCATGACCCGCTGGCGCATCCCACCGCTGAGCTGGTGCGGGAAGTCGTCCAGCCGTTCGGCGGTGATGCCCAGCCGATCCACCAGTTCGGCAGCGCGGGCGCGGGCCGCCTCGACGCTGGTCGGCCCCTCGTGGACGCGGATCGCCTCGATGACATGTTCCACCACCCGCTGCACCGGATTGAGCGAGGTCATCGGGTCCTGGAAGATGAGCGAGATGCGCCGCCCGCGCAGGTCGCGCATCTGCGCCGCATCGAAGCCCATCAGGTCCTGGCCATCGAATATAATCTGGCCGCCGGCAATGTAACCGGGCGGCTGGAGCAGGCGCATAATCGCCCGGCCCAGGGTGGACTTGCCACAGCCCGACTCGCCGACCAGCCCCAGCACCTCACCACGGTAGATATCCAGGCTCACCTGACTGACGGCCTGCAGGATGCCGGCCCGCGTCGGGTACTCCACAGACAGATCGCGCAAGCTGAGGAGGATGTCTTTCGCCATTTACGACCTCGCAAGGCGGGGGTTGAGGATCTCGGAGAGGCTCTCGCCCAGCATGCTCCAGCCCAGGGTGACCAGGGCGACCATCAGGCCGGGGAAGGTGATCAGCCACCAGGCGCGGCGCAGGTAGTCCTGTCCGCGGGCCAGGTCAATGCCCCAGTCGGGCGTGTCCGGCGGCAGGCCCAGGCCCAGGAAACTCAGCCCGGCCTCGGTCAGGATCGCGTCGGCGACGTTGACCGAGAAGATGATGACCACGGAGGGGATGACGTTGGGCAAGATGTAGCGGGTCAGGATGGTCAGCCGGCGGGCGCCCAGGCTGCGCGCCGCTTCGACGTAGAGGAGCTGCTTGACCGACATCGTCTGGCCGCGGACGATGCGGAAGTAGGTAGGCACGTAGAGGGCAGCGATGGCAATGATAATGTTGATCAGTCCCGGCCCCAGCACGGCGGCGATGGCGATGGCCAGGATCAGGCCGGGGAAGGAATAGAGGCTGTCCATGATCAGCGTCAGCACGCGGTCGAGTGGCCCGCCGATGAAGCCGGAGAGCAGGCCGATCGGCACGCCGATGACCACGGCGACGATGGCGGAGGTGAAGCCGACCAGCAAGGCGATGCGCGTGCCCCAGATGATCCGGCTGAGGACGTCCTGGCCGAGCTGGTTGGTGCCGAGGATGAAGCCCCGATCACCGCGTTCGCGCAGGCTGGCGGAGATCTCCAACCCTTCGTACTGATCAATGGCCGCCTCGACTGTCGAGCGGGTCTCGATCACCCCATCAATCCGCCCGGCGACCAGCGCCTGCAGCGCCTCGTCGAGCGTGGCGTACCGTTTGGGACGGGGGGAATAATTGACCTCCTCGCCAGCCGCCTGGGCCTCGGCGGCGAACTCGGCGAGCCGTTCGCGCAGTGCCTGGCTGGCCGGGCTGCCGAGGACGAAGCCGAGGGTGTGCTCCGACGTCGCCACCTGGCGCAGGTCGGTGATGTGGTCCGCTGTCCGCGTGACCAGGATGTATCCCTCCGGCGGCTGACCGGGGGCCAGCAATGACGGGCCCACCTCGGCTTTAGGGTCATAGGGCGCGAACCACTGCGGGAAGAGCGCCACCAGCACGAAGAAGACCAGCAGCACCGCGCTGAACACTACGAACCACCAATCGGCGCCGTACCACTTGCGGGCCTGCAGGGCCGGGCGCAGCACCCGCCTCACGAGCCCCACCCGCTCCAGATCCTCCTGCCAGCCTGGCCTGTTGCTCTTCTCGGCCTTTCGGTCTGCCATAGACACCTCGTTTCACTCGAACTGAAAGCCAGAGGTTAGAAGTCAGAAACCGCACTTGCCCACTTGCCCACTTGCATACTTGCCCACTTGCCCACTTGCATACTTGCCCACTTGCCCACTTGCATACTTGCCCACTTGCCCACTTGC
>DAOTYW010000192.1:0-11157 GCA_034434755.1 Anaerolineae bacterium
CCCGCCTCGACCGCCTTCAGGTGGGCGGCAGTGGCCATGCCGCTGGTGGAGTGGGAGTGCAGGTGAATGGGCAGGGCAATCTCTGCCTTGAGCCGTCCGACCAACTCGTACGCGGCATAGGGGGTGATCAGGCCGGCCATGTCCTTGATGCAGATCGAGTCGGCGCCCAGTTCGGCCAGTTGACGGGCCAGGCCGACGAAGTAGTCAATGCTGTAGGGTGGGCCGAGGGTGTAGGAGATGGCCGCCTGGACGTGTCCCCCCTCGCGCCTGGCGACCTCCATCGCCCGCGCCATGTTGCGGATGTCGTTGAGGGCGTCGAAGATACGGAAGACGTCAATCCCCACGGCGCGGGCGTGGACGATGAACCGCTCCAACACGTCGTCGGGATAGTGCTTGTAGCCGACGATGTTCTGGCCGCGCAGCAGCATCATGAACGGTGTCCGCGGCATCAGCGCCTTCAGGCGCCGGACACGGTCCCAGGGGTTCTCGTCCAGGAAACGCATCGCCGAGTCGAAGGTCGCGCCGCCCCACATCTCCACTGCCCAGTAGCCGACCTGGTCAATCTTCTCGGCGATGGGTAACATATCGTCGGTGCGCATGCGCGTGGCCAGCAATGACTGGTGGCCGTCGCGGAGCATAAGGTCGCAGATTTTGACTGGATTAGGCATGGTACCTCCAGAACACGGATGGGCAGGATGAACGGATCGGAACGGATTGGATCAGATGCGCAGGACAACGGGATCGAGGCTCGTGGCGTAGAAATTAGCCAGGATAGCCAGGGGGATGTGCTGGATGCGCATCCAGTCCTTCAGGTTGTTGAGGCGGATGTCGTTGATGTCTTGCACGGCGACGGGAAAGACGAAGATCGAGTCGCCAACGCGCAGATGGCCGAACTTGATCTCTCCAACGGGGCGTCCGTGATAGATCACCTGGTATCCAGATTGTGCGCGCACATCGAGGCCTCGCAGCTGAAGCTCATAATAGCAGGCGTTCGCATAGATGCGATGGAGGAAGCCAGGGCCCAAAGTGCTGTGCACTTCGAACAGGCCTCCGATGATCGCGTAGGTGAGTTCAGGGGCCAGATAAGAGCCGACAGACTCGGACATAGCGGGCTTGGCCTTAGCAGGGTTTTCCTGGGGTGAACGGGGTTCGAAGTAGAGGCGCTCGAACTCGGGTTCGGACTTGCCAAAATTGCACAACAATCCCACTCTTTTGCCGGTGACTTTGAGGTAGGAGATGGCCTGCGCTTTGTGGATCGGCAGCAGCACGGGCACGACCTTGATCTCGACGACTACCTCGTCAGCGACGAATAGGTCCAGGCGCTGTATACCAACTATCTTGCCCTTGTACTCTACCTCATGTTCCTCCTGGCGGCGGCAGGAGACGCGCTGGGCCTGTAGGTCACTCATCATCGCATTCTCGTAGACGTACTCCGGGTAGGTGCGCCCGGTGCCGTTGTAGACGTCGTAGTAGACGCCGATGATGGTGCCGGTGAGGTTTTTGTGCAATAGCTCGGTCATGTTGGGTGTGTTTAGAACACGGATGGGCAGGATTCTCTGATTGGAACACGGATGGGCAGGATTTTCTGATGAGAACACGGATGAGCGAGGGCTGTCGATCTCTTCCTGATCCGTAAATCCTGCTGATCCGTGTTCTATTCCGCAAACAGATCCCTCGCCTTGAACATCAACACCAGCGCTCCCCGTTCCGACCGCGAGCGGTGCCGTTCCCCGGCGTGTACGACCAGGCTTTCCCCCTGTCCAAGGATCACCGTGTGCCCGTCGGCGTAGTCAATGGTGATCTCTCCTTCCAGCACCATATACATCTCATCCTTGGGGTGTTGGTGAAGAAGGTAGGTCCCTTCCATCCGCGTCAGGTAGGCGCAGTAGTCATCCACCTGGCCCACGAGGACGTGTTGAAACGGCTCGCTCAACTGAAGCGCCAACTCAGCGATCCTTCGCTTCCCCTCCACATTCCACCTCCTGGGGATGTCTACAGTGGCATGTTGCCGTGCTTCTTTGGCGGATTGGTGTCCCGTTTGTTCTGCAGCATGCGCAGCGCTTCGATCAGGCGGGGGCGGGTCTCCTGTGGTTCGATCACATCGTCCACGTAGCCGCGGGCGGCGGCGATGTAGGGATTGGCGAACTGCTCGCGGTACTCCTGCACCAGGCGCGCCCGTGCTGCTTCCGCATCCTCGGCGGCGGCGATCTCCTTGCGGAAGACGATGTTGACTGCCCCGTCCGGCCCCATGACGGCGATCTCGGCGCACGGCCAGGCGTAGGAGATGTCGCCGCGGATGTGCTTGGAGCTCATGACGTCGTAGGCTCCGCCGTAGGCCTTGCGGGTGATGATCGTCACCTTGGGCACGGTCGCTTCGCAGTAGGCCCACAGTAGCTTCGCCCCGTTGACGATGATCCCGCCATGTTCCTGATCCACCCCCGGCAGGAAGCCTGGCACATCGACGAAGGTGACTAGCGGGATGTTGAACGCGTCGCAGAAGCGGACGAAGCGGGCGCCCTTGCGGCTGGCATTGATGTCCAGCACGCCGGCCAGCACTAGCGGCTGCTGGGCGACAATGCCGACCGAGAAGCCGCCCAGCCGGGCGAAGCCGACGATGATGTTCTGCGCCCAGTGCTCGTGAACCTCCAGGAACTGCCCGTCGTCTACCACACGAAGGATGACGTCCTTCATGTCGTACGCTTTATTTGGGTTCTCCGGAATCAACGCTTTCAGTCCCTCGTCCATGCGCTCGGCGGGGTCGGAAGTGGGGACGAACGGCGGGTCCTCCAGGTTGTTCTGCGGGATGTAGCCGAGCAGTTGACGGACCAGCTCCAGGCAGTGTTCCTCGTTCTCGGCGGCGAAGTGGGCCACGCCGCTCTTGGAGGCGTGGGCCATCGCCCCGCCCAGCTCCTCGTGGGTCACTTCCTCATGGGTCACGGCGCGGATGACGTCGGGCCCGGTGATGAACATGTGGCTGGTGTTCTTGGTCATCAGGATGAAGTCGGTCATCGCCGGCGAGTAGACCGCGCCGCCGGCGCACGGGCCCATGATCGCCGAGATCTGCGGGATGACGCCGGAGGCCAGGACGTTGCGCTCGAAGATGTAGGCGTAGCCGGCCAGGGAGACGACCCCCTCCTGGATGCGCGCGCCGCCGGAGTCATTGAGGCCGATCACCGGCGCGCCGTTCTTCATCGCCAGGTCCATGATCTTGCAGACTTTCTCCGCATGCACCTCCGAAAGGCTACCGCCGAAGACGGTGAAGTCCTGCGAGAAGACGTAGACCAGCCGCCCGTTGATCGTCCCCCAGCCGGTGACGACCGAGTCGCCCAGCGGCTTCTGCTTCTCCACACCGAAGCCGACGGCGCGGTGGGTGACGAACATGTCTAGCTCGCGGAACGAACGAGGGTCGAGCAGCCGCTCGACCCGTTCGCGGGCGGTCATCTTCCCCTGGGCGTGCTGGCGGTCGATCCGCTCCTGCCCGCCCGCCTTCCGCGCCTCCTCGCGCATACGACGCAATTGCTCGATCTGCTCATCAATCTTCATACCTCTCCCCCTCTCCGTGTCTCCGTGTCTCCGTGTCTCCGCGTCCCCTCATGTCCCTACCACAATCCCCCCATCCACCCGCAGCACAGCACCGGTGATGAAACTCGCCTCGTCGGAAGCCAGGAAGAGATAGGCGTTGGCGATGTCGCGCGGCTGGCCCATGCGGCCCAACGGGGTGCGCTTCTTCATCCCTTCCAGGATGTCCTCGGGCATGGAGGCGAGGATCTCGGTGGCGGTGAAGCCTGGGGCGACGGCGTTGACGCGGATATTGTAGCGGCCCAGCTCGCGCGCCCAGACCTTGGTCATGCCGATGACCCCGGCCTTGGAAGCGACGTAGTTGGTCTGGCCGAAGTTGCCGTCCAGGCCGACGACCGAAGTGGCGTTGAGGATCACTCCGCCGCCCTGGCGGATCATCACCGGCGCGACCGCCTGGGTGCAGTTGAACACGCCCTTCAGGTTGATGGCGATGACCAGGTCGAAATCTGCTTCCGGCATCTGCTTGACCAGTTGCCCGTCCTTGACGCGCACGAGCTGGTTGTCGCGCAGGATACCGGCGTTGTTGACCAGCACATCAATCCGCCCGTGGCGGGCGACCACGTCGTCCACCCACGCCTGCACGGCTGCCCTGTCGGCGACGTTGACCAGGTAGAAGCTGTGTTCCGGCCCCAGCGCTTGGGCTGTCGCGGCGCCGGCAGCCTCGTTCACGTCGCAGATGACCACCCGTGCTCCCTCTTCGGCGAACCGCTCGGCGGTTGCCTTGCCGATGCCGGCGGCCCCGCCGGTGATGAGGGCGACCCTGTCCTGTAAGCGCATCATCTTGCCTCCTGTAACATTGGATTCGCTGCCCGGTCTGTAGATTGCGTGATATCGTAACTGCTCACCCTCCCGCAGGTCTGGGCGCCATTGGCAGCCCAAATCGCGCTTCCATGGCCATTCCGATGCGTTGCTCGATCACTTCCGAACCTGCGGGAGGGTGAGCTGATCAGTTACGTTATATCACGGTTGGCCGGATACGGCAACCGCTCGCCGATGCGGCCTTTCGCGTAGATTGGTTCTCCATACTGAAACACAATTGTTACAGACCCTATCTTGACACCCAGATGCCTGTTGGCTAGAATGATATTACGTTATTGTTCACCCTCCCGCAGGTTTGGAAGTGACCGAGCAACGAATCGAGGTGGCCATTGCAGTGCGCTTTGGGCTACCAATGGCGCACAAACCTGCGGGAGGGTGAACAGTTACAAGCAGTGACAAATGTCCTGAAAGGAGGGCGATCATGAAAACGCGATTGGTGTCCCTGTTCCTGCTCTCGATCATCGCTCTTCTCCCCGTAGCTTCCGCGTATGCGTTCACCGCGCTGCCGACCGCGCCCGTTCCCGCAACGGTCGAACAGCCTGCCGGCCCGCCGGCCACTGTTCTCATCGCCCCGCTGCTCCCCGCGGCCGCCGAGGGCGACGACGCCCCCCGGGTAGTCCGCGCTCCCCCGCCGGCGGAGGCAACGGCGCTGCCGAACCCGTGGCAGATCGGTCCTCCCGCACCAGAGATGGTCGAACCGACCCCCTCTACCCCAGGCCCATTGCCGACCGCGCAACTTCCTGCTCTCAACCGCCCAGAGATCATGTCCCCCCGTGCTGCCGTGCTCTACGCCGCGCCAACGGCGCAGGGCAGCGGTAACTGCGACACTTGGTCGGATGCCTGCACCCTGCAAACTGCCCTGGGCATGGCGCAGAGCGGCGATGAGATCTGGGTCATGGCCGGTGTGCACACGCCCACTACCAATCCGTCCGATCGCACGGCCTCCTTCGCCCTGGTCAGCGGGGTGGCGATCTACGGCGGCTTCGCCGGCGGGGAAACGCAGCTCGAGCAGCGCGACTGGGTGCTGAACCTCACCGTCCTCAGCGGCGACATAGATCACAACGACACCAGCGATCCCCATGGCGTGGTGACCGACACGGCTAACATCACCGGCACCAACAGCTATCACGTGGTCATCAGCAGCAGCGGGATCACCAACAACGCGGCGTTGGACGGATTTGTCATCACCGCCGGCAATGCGAACGATGCCAGCGTTTTCACCGGCGGAGGTATGAAAAACGAGGGCGGCCCGACGCTGGCGAATCTGACCTTTAGCGGCAACGCGGCCAGCGGTTTCGGCGGTGGCATGTTCAACACGGGCAGCCCGAACCTGACCAATATCACTTTCTTGGGTAACCACGCCGCCGTCAGCGGCGGGGGGATATACAACCAGTCCGGCAGCCCAACCCTGACCGGCGCTGCCTTCATCAGCAACACCGCCTCCACCAATGGCGGGGGGATCTATAACGCTCCAGGCAGCACCCTGACGCTGACCGACGCCAACTTCGACGACAACGCCGGCAACGCCGGCGGCGGGATGTACAATTACCAAAGCGGCCTGAACCTGACCAACGTGACCTTCTCCGGCAACTCGGCCAATACCCAGGGTGGCGGGATGTACAGTTACCAAAGCAGCCTGACGCTGAACGTCATCACCTTCACCCTCAACAGTGCCCAGAGTGGCGGTGGGATGACTGGCTATACCAGCATTCTGACCATGACCAACGTCGCCTTTCTCCGCAATACCACGGCTCAGGAAGGCGGCGGGGTATCCATCGTCCACGGCCAGGCAACGATCACTCACGCCACCTTCATCAGCAACACGGCCAGCGGAGGCGGCGGGTGCGCCAACAACAGCGATCTCCTGATCCTGACCGACGCCACGTTCTCCGGCAACAGCGCCCAGAGCGGCGGCGGGCTGTACAACAGTACCGGCGCTATCAGCACGACGCTGAACAGCGTGACTTTCTCCAACAACACCGCCGCCAATTTCGGCGGAGGGATGCACCATCTCAGCGGCAGCGCGTCCCTGACCAATGTTACGTTCTCCGGCAACAGCGGCCAATTCGGCGGGGGGATCAACAGTCAAGGTACTCTGACCCTCCTGAACGTGACGATCGCCAACAGCGCAGGCAACGGGATTCGCAATGGCGGTGTCCTGAACTTCATCAACACGCTGATCGCCGGCAGCACCGCCCAGGACTGCGCGGGCGGAGGCACGATCGGTCAGAACATCAACAACCTGACCGAGGACGGTTCGTGCAATGCCCTCCTGAGCGGCGACCCGCATCTCGGCCCGCTGGAGGACAACGGCGGCGACACACTGACCCACGCGCTGCTGCCCGGCAGCCCGGCGATAGACGCCGGCAACGACGCTTTCTGCACCGCCACCGATCAGCGCGGCGTGGAGCGCCCCAAGGACGGCGACGGCAACGGCGTCGTGGTGTGCGACATCGGCGCCTTCGAGTTGACCAACGAGATAGACTACGGCGACGCTCCGTGGCCCTATCCCACGCTCAAAACCGACAACGGCGCCCGTCACTACCTGCGCACCGGCTATTCCCTGGGCGACCCGCCCGACATTGACTCCGATGGCTTCCCCTCCACCCTCGCCGACGGCGATGATCTGGACAACAGGGACGATGAGGACGGCGTGACCTTCCTCACGCCGGTGCGCACCAACGACTGGGCCAGCGTGTACGTGACGTCCTCCGTCGCCGGCTACCTGCACGCCTGGTTCGACTTCAACGCCGATGGCGACTGGGCCGACACGGGCGAGAAGTTCATCCCCGGCCGCTATCTGCCCGCCGGCGCGCACACGTTCACCTTCCGGGTGCCGGCAGAAGCGCCCTTGGGCCGCACCTACGCCCGCTTCCGCTTCACCAGCCGTCCGCTGCTCTCGATCAACGGTATCGCCATTGACGGCGAGGTGGAGGACTATATGGTCACCATCGAGCACGGCCGCCCGGTGGCCGTCGCCGATACCGCCAGCCTGGACGAGAACACCAGCATCCTGATCCCCGTGCTGGCCAACGACTACGACCCGCACGAGACCACGTCGCTCCAGCTCGCCGCCGTCGGCGCCCCCGTGCGCGGTGTGGCCACCATCGAGGGCGACCAGATCCGCTACACGCCCAACCCGGATTACAGCGGGTCGGACGCCTTTGCCTACACGATCGTCAATAGCGTGGGCCTGACCGAGACGGCGCGGGTGTCCTTGCTCGTCCGCAACGTCAACTCCCGCCCCACACAGGTCCAACTGCTCAATCAACAGCCGCTGATCGCCACCTGTGATGCGTCCGATGTCTGCACCCTGCCCGCCGACACGCTGGTCGGCACGCTGTGGGCTGTGGACCCCGATCCAGGCGACACGCACACCTTCAGCCTGGTGGATGGCGGGGACTTTCGCCTCAGCGGCGCGATACTCTACACGCGCCTGCCTATCGTCTTCACCGGCAACACGCAGAGCATTCAGCGCTCGCTGACCGTCCGCGCCACCGACAGTGGCAATCTGACCGGCGATCAAACACTGACCCTCTTCGTCCTGGGCGACGGGGTCACAGGCGGCCCGACGCAGATCGTCCTGAGCAACCAGCAAATCGCCGAGAACCCACCCGCCGGTACGCTGGTCGGCACGCTGACCACCCAGGAAGAGACGCCAAACCCGCCCTACACCTACGCCCTCGTCGCCGGCGTCGGCAGCAACGACAACGCCCGTTTTCGGATCAACGGTGACCGTTTGGAGACCGCCGGCCTGCTGGACTTCGAGTACCGCGAACTGTACCGCGTGCGCGTTCGCACGCTCAACAACATCGGCCAGTTCCGCGACGAGATATTCACCATCCAGCTCCTGGATGATCCCAACGAACCGCCCTCGCCGCCGCCCCACTGCCTCGGTGGGAACATCGAACTGATCCAAAATGGCGAAGTTCAGATGAGCGTGATCAACGTCGTCGCCTCCAACGTCACCCTGGAGGGCTGCGACATCACGGGCGAGCTGGTCCTGAGCATACCCGGCTGGTCGGGCAGCGGTATCGCCTTCGCGGGCGAGGTGAACGAGCGCAATCAGGTCAGCGCCGACGGCGGTCAGATCGGCCCCATCGTCATGTCCGTCGCCGGCCTGCCGCTCAACGTCAGCCGCTCGTCCCTGGAGTTCTACGACGGGCGCCCCGGCCTGCGCTTGGAACGGGCCAGCTTCTGCTTGCCCGACGAGTGGGGCGGGCTGTGCGCCCCGGCCACCGCCGGCGGCGTCTCGCTGCTGATTGACGACGGCGGCCTGCGGGTCGGCGGTGAACTGCAGATCAGCTTCCCGGAGATCCGCGTCGGCAACCAGGTGCGCCTCTCCGGCCTGCACGGCAAGGTCGTGCCGGTGCCGGGCGGTTACGAGCTGACCCTGGGCGGCGAGTTCGGCCTGCCCAACTTCCAGCCGCGCGGCGCCAACGGCTGCGGCATCTCCGCTTCGGTCACCGTCTACGTCGGCGACGCCGGCGAACGGGTCATGGAAATCACCACCCTCACCCCGGCAGAGGCCGACGCCGTCCGCCTGCGCGAGATTAGCGTCGGCATCCAGTGCACCACCGGCATCCCGATTGACAACACCGGCCTGGCGCTGACCGGGGTGAGCGGCACGGTCGTCCTGCGCCCGGACAGCCAATACGTCAGCCTCACACTGACCGTCTCCTCCATCGCCCGCGTTCCCGGCCTGGGCTACTCGCTCATCCGCGGCGATGGCACGGCCACGCTGCACTGGGATCCGGCCTGGGGACTGGACCTGGACATGATCGTCTATCTGCTGGAGACCTTCCGCGTCTCCCAGACCCATATCGGCGTCGGCCTGAACCGCTACTCCTTCACCGCTCACGTCACCAACTACTACATCCACGGCGACCTGCGCATTGACGCCTGGACCGACTGGGTCCGTCTGCACATCGCCGGGCGCGGCGAGGCGCGCATCGGCCTGGTCAGCGGTTCGATATACCAGGGTTGCACGGATTTCGGGCTGTTCGAGATCTGCGTGAGCATTCCACCCTTCGACCTGTATGTGACCCTGGGCGCCGAGTTCGGCGAGTTCACCAACAACCAGTGGGGCGTGAAAGGATATGTCCAGATTCCGGTCTTCGGCCGCTACGGCGTCTACGTGGACGCCCGTCCCAGTCTGCACGTCGGCGGGGTGGACCAGTACCAGTTGGTGACGCCGCCGCAGATCCTGGAGGCGCTGGCGCGGCGGCACGCCGCCGGTCCGCCAGGGACAATGGGCCCATTCCCCCCCGACGCCGCCATCCAGGCCCTCAGCGATCATCAGGTGGTGCTGCGCGTGCCGGTCCACATGCCGACCCCACCCATCGCCCCGTCGGAGATCATCACCGTCCCGGCGCAGCGCGATACGCTCTTCGCCCTCAGCTCGTCCGAGCGCCTGACGATGACGCTGCGGGCGCCGGACGGCACGGTGATTACCCCGGATAACTACAACCAGCCGCCGGTCTTTCCCACCTACACGGTCGAGTACAGCCAGACGGTCTACTACGAACCCTTCCGGTCGGACGAGTACACCCTCACCGTCGAACCGCGCCTGCGCTTCGTGCTGGCGGCCACCCATCCCGATTGGGAGGAGGTGGACTGTAGCCTGGACGGCGTGTTGTTGTTCGCCAACCAGCGCCTGGACACGCCCGCCCCGTTCTACGTGCCGATCCTCAGCGGCGATCATCTGCTGTCCGTGGCGCCGTCCGCCGGCGGGACGGCGATCACCACCACCCTCCATGCCGATTTCGGCGGGCGATACACGGCCCTGCTGGCCGGCGACGACGCCGCGCCCGACCTGGCCGCGCTGAACGACGACCTGGCCCCGCCCTCCGGCGCGGGGATGGCCCGCCTGCGCTTCGTCCATAGCGCCCCCTACCCCCAGCCGGTGAACGTGTTCGTGGACGGCACGCCGGTGCTGTCTTCCGTCACCTATCCCGCCGAGAGCCCGCTCTTCGAGTTCCCCGCCGGCGAGGTGCTGGTGGAGATCCGCGATGCCATCAGCGACGAAGACATCGCCCCGCCGCAGACGCTGATCCTCGACACCGGCGTCCTCTACAGCCTGTTCGATTACCTCCAGCCGCTGAATCCCTACTCGCTGGCCTGGCAGGCGTGGCAGGACGAAGCATACCTCGGACGCTACTACAGCATCTATCGCGTCCTCCAGGCCCCGTCCGGCATCTGGGAGGCCAACCTGAACGGACGGTTGGAGGACTCCCTGCCCATGTTTGCCGCGCTGGGGATCGCCAATCCACCCTCCTGCTGGGAGATCGAAGCCCACGCCACCGATCCCTTCCACCCCGAGATGAGCTGGCGGCTGACCTCGGACTACCTGCCGACCACGGTGCAGATCTACGCCAACCCCGACGAGTATATGGACCCTGCCTGGGTCTACCAGGGCTACCGCGTCGCCGAGATCGAGCTGACCGATCCCCAGGACGTGATCGGCGAACCGTTCACCTACACCGTGGACCTCTCGGCGCTGGAGACAGGTGACTATACGCTGTGGATGCGCGTGGAGGACCCGGTCAATCCGCCGGTCGAGGGATACGCCCTGACCGAGCCCTATGGCAACGTGGCGGTGTTCAGCATTGACCAGTCCGCGACCTTCCCCGTTGCCTGGTCGCCTACCATCACGACCGAGGTGAGCAACGCCGAGACGGCCCTCTTCCTGGTCTGGGACGCGCTGGAGCATCCGGACGTGGACCACTACAACCTCTACCTGAACACCGAACCGCTCAG
>DAOTYW010000193.1:0-9703 GCA_034434755.1 Anaerolineae bacterium
ATAAACCCACCCCGAATCTTGCTCAGCTCACCCTCCCGCAGGTTCGGAAGTGACCGAGCAACGCATCGGAGTGGCCATGGCAGTGCGATTTGGGCTGCCAATTGCGCCTCAACCTGCGGGAGGGTGAGCAGTCACGTTCATTGGTCATTGTTGTGACCCTGCATCCACTCCCAAAACCTCCTCATCCCCTCGGCCACGGGCGTCTGCGGGGCATAGTCCAGCAGTTGGCGGGCGCGGGAGATGTCGGCGTAGGTGATCGGTGGCTCGCTGGGCGGGGCGGGGGGCGTGACCATCCGCGCCGGCCTGCCCACCAGCCCTTCCACCAGCTCGACGAAGTCGCGCATCCGTACTGGTTCGCCACGGCCCAGGTTGACCACCGCGTAGCCCAGCGGACGGTCCACCGCCGCGAGCACCCCGGCGACGATGTCGGCGATGTAGGTCCAGTCGCGGTACATCTCGCCGCCTTCGTACAGGACGAACTCGCGCCCGTGGGCAATGGCATCGGTGACGATGTAGGGCATCATGTCCGGCCGGCCGCGCGGGCCGTAGACGGAGAAGAAACGCAGGGCGGTGAAGGTCAGGCCGAACATCGTATGATAGGCGTGGCCCATCACCTCGCCGGCGATCTTGGTCGCCGGGTAGGGGGCCAACGGGCGACCGAGCGGGTCGTCCTCGCGGAAGGGCAGCCGTTCGGTGCGCCCATAGACGGAGGAGGTGGAGGCGAAGACGAAATGGGGCACGGCGGCTTTGCGCGCCGCTTCCAGCAGGTTGACCGTCCCGCGCACGTTGACATCCACGTAGAGCGGAGCGCGTTCGACGGAGTAACGGACGTTCGCCAGAGCGGCCAGGTGGACGACGACGTCGCAGCCGGCGGCGCAGATGCGCTCCATTGCATCCGCGTCCCGCACGTCGGCCTCATGGAGGGTAAAGCGCGGATGGGCCAGCAGCGGAGCGACATTGGCCCGCTTGCGGGCCGGACTGTAGTAGTCGTTGAAATTATCCAGCCCGGCGACCGCGTCACCGCGCGCCAGCAGCGCCTCGGCAACATGGCTGCCGATGAACCCGGCTGCGCCGGTCACGAGAATGCGCATAGGACTTCCCCGTCACTGTCCAGCCCGCCAGCGCTCCGCCCTACGCGGGCCGCAGGTCCCGCACGTTCAATTGCAGACGCTGTTGACCGTTCCAGTCGTTGAGCTGGAGGCTGTAGACGATGTCCACATAGTTGGTCAGCGGGTCGAAGCGATCCCCCTGCCAGAAAGCGATCGCGTCCCAGACGATCCTGCCATCGGAGAGGACCAGCTTGAGGTGCGCACCATCCACGCCGACGGTGCGGGTGCGCAGCACCTGCACGCGGCGGCTGAGGAAGAGCGGTTCCGGGTTGCCCTCGCCGAACGGCTGGAGCCGTTGCAGCGCTTCCCATAACGACCAGCTCATCTCGCGCAACGGGACCTCCGCGTCAATCGGCAGGGAAGGCACCCGTTCGACCCCGGCCAGTTCGGCAGCCGCCTGCTGGAGCAGGCGCGCCTTCAGCACGGGCAGGTCGGCAGTGCGGACGGTGAAACCGGCGGCGGCAGCGTGGCCGCCGTGCTGGAGCAGCAGGTCGGCGCAGGTGTCGAGGGCGTTGGTGATGTGGAACTCCGGGATAGAACGGGCGGAGCCGCGGCTCGTCTCCTCGCCCCGCTCGACGATAATGACCGGGATGTAGAACTCCTCGACCAGCCGGGCGGCGACCAGCCCGACCACGCCGGCGCGGAAATCCGGGTCAGCGATGAACAACAGCGGCTGGCCCGCCTCTTGCGTGCAGGCGATCTCCCGCGCCCGCTCCTGCGCCTCGGCAGTGAGCTGCTGTCGCTCCTGATTCAGTTCGTTCAACCGTTCGGCCAGCCGCTTCGCCTCCTCTGGATAGCCGGTCGTGAGGAGCTGGTAAGCGGTCTTGGCGTGAGCGATGCGCCCGGCCGCGTTCAGCCGCGGCCCCAGGGCATAGCCGATCGCCATCGCGTCTACCTGGCCCGGGGCAAGCCCGGCGCAGGCCATCAGCGCTTCCACGCCCGGGCGCGGTTCGCTGTTGATCTGCCGCAGCCCGCGAATGACCAGGGCGCGATTCTCGCCGGTCAACGGGGCCAGATCGGCCACCGTCCCCAGCGCTACCAGGTCGAGCAGGTCCTCTTCCTGCCAGCCGGCAGCCCCCGACAACGGCGACTCCCGCTCCGTCCGCAACAGTGCCTGGGCCAGCTTGTAGGCCAGGCCTACCCCGGCCAGGTCCTTATAGGGGTACGGACAGTCCGGCTGGCGCGGGTTGATCACCGCCAGCGCCTCTAGCGGTTCGGGAGCGGGCATATGGTGATCGGTGACGATCACCTCCAGTCCCCGTTGCCGGGCGTAGGCGATCTCGACCGGTGAGCGGATGCCGCAGTCCACGGTGACGATCAGGCGGATGCCCTGGGCGGCCAGTTCGGCCAGCGCGTCGCAGTTCAGGCCGTAGCCCTCGTCCACCCGGTGGGGAATGTATGGCTGCGCCTTCCCGCTCAGCGCGCGCAGGGTCAGCACCAGCAGCGCCGTGGCCGTAACCCCATCGGCGTCGAAGTCGCCATACACCGCGATCGGTTCGCCGGTGTGGATCGCCTGGCGCAGACGGGCGACGGCGGTGTCCATGCCGCGCAGTTGGAAAGGATCGTTCGGGGCGCAGGAGCCTTCGAGGAAGGCCTTTGCCGCAGCCGGTTCGACCAGCCCCCGGTTGTAGAGCACCTGCACGATCAGCGGATGCAGGTCGGGGAAGCGGGCGAGGTAGACATCGGGGACAGGCTCAGCCGGTTGCCAGCGTCGCAGCGATGGGGGCATATTGTCGGTCCTCCTATAGCTTCGACGGGGGTAAACACAAAAGCCCCTCCACTGGGAGGGGCATAGGAGTACGAGCGGGTTTTTAAATCCAGCCCTGCTTCTTGCAGAAGTCGGTGACAACGGGGATCGTGACCCACTTGCCACCGTTGGCCTGGATGCCCAGGACGATGCCGTAGATGAGCGCCAGCGGGCCCAGGCAGAGGCCAATGCCGATAACGGAAGAGACCCAGGCGATACCGCCCAACACCAGTGACTGCACAGCGTTGTACTTGATGAAGGGGCGGTTCTTCTTATCCTCAAGCAGCAGGCAGATGCCCGCGATGGGCCAGAAGATCCAGCCCAAGAGCGACCACAGCCGGTCATCCGCAGTAATCTCGCCCGACGGTACTGCCATTTCCTCTGCCATTTTTCCTCTCCTTATGCTGATTGGGATTTGGTCATTGGATCATTGGGATTTGGTCATTGGATCATTGGGATTTGGTCATTAGCCCATTGTATCCCTTTTCAGCCACCTGTCAAGCGCGCTATGCGCCGAGCGTGCTGCGCACCCAGTCGCCCACCAGCCAGTAGCGGAAGTCCTGCCCCTGGCTGCACTGGATGCCGCCGACGACGCCGTAGACCAGCGCGGCCAAGGGGAGCAGGCTGAACAGCAGGGCGATCGGCATCAGCAGGCAGCCGATGAGCACAGTTGATAGAATGCTGCTGATCGCCCAGGCGACGCCGGCGACAATGCCCCCGCCCAGCCAGGCGATCAGTTGCATGATGAACGCCTGCAGGCTGTGATAGGCCACGTACCGCGAGCGATCCTTCAGGATCAGATAGATCAGCAACGCGGCCAGGACGCCCAGGAAGCCGGAGACCAGGTTCAACAGCACGCTCAAATGGGCCAGCATCGCCCAGGTCCGCTCATCAGACGGGCTCATCGGCGGCGCGGGTTGATAGACGGGTGTTTCCATTTGCCTCACTCCTTGCTGATGTCTGAACGATCCACACGATCACACCCTATACGCACAACTACCGGGCCAGGTTGCGCGCTGGCGAGAGTATTGTATGTCCATTCCCCCCAGAAGTCAAATGAGACAGTCCCCCTCTCGGAACACTCATTTGCCCCCTCTCGCTCCCAGTGGTAGAATGAGCCCACCTGAACACCAGGAGGCCCGAGTGCACATCCGGAAGGCCCATGCGAACGACCTGAAATCCTGCCTCCAGCTCGATCATTCCATCACCACCGAGTACGCCTGGCGGATGGAGGAACAGGAACATAACGGGGTGCTCACTATCGCCTTCCAGGCAATCCGGTTGCCCCGACCGGTACCGCTGGCGTACCCCCGCCAGGGCGAGGAACTGGCCCTCGGCTGGGCCGCCTGCGACCTGTTCCTCGTCGCCAGCAACGGACGGGAGATCTGCGGCTACACGGCCGTCCGCGCCCTGCCCGGCAACGGTCTGGCCTGGGTACAGGACATCGCCGTGGCCCCGGAATGGCGCCGCGAGGGGATCGGCAGCCAGTTGATCGGCGAGGCGACCGCCTGGGCGGTCGAGCAACACCTCCAGCGGCTCGTCATCGAAGTGCCGACGCGCAACGCGCCGGGCATCAGCTTCTGCCGTGCACTGGGCCTTTCCTTCTGCGGCTATCACGATCATCACTGGCGAACGCGGGACATTGCCCTGTTGTTCGGGTCGAACATCCGCTGACATGATCCAACCACTGCTGTCGTTCGACTGGACGGGCCTGTTGGCGCTGATCAACATGATCCTCGAAGCGGGGATCGTCATCCTCTCCTTCGCCTTCCTGATCTACACTCTCCTGTACAACTTCCGCAGCAACGTCGCCCGCTCGTTCTCGACCCTCCTGGGCTGTGTCCTGCTCGTCTATTTCGTTGACCTGGCCGTGGCCGGCGCGGCGCTGGATGTAGCCCTGCGCTGGTTGCGCTTCCAGTGGCTGGGCATCGCCTTCACCCCCGCCGTCTACCTGCACTTCAGCGATGCGCTGCTGCGGACGACCAACAGTCGCCACCGGGCGCGCACCATCGCCATCGTCCTGGCCTACGGGATCAGCGCGTTGGTGCTCCTGGCGGCCATCTTCACCGACCGGCTCGTCCTGGACGGCCTGCAGGAAGCCGGGGCGACACACCTGCGGGCCGGGCCGCTCTTCTGGGGCTTCTTCGCCTACTTCGCCCTCGCCGTGGGCTGGGGCGGGGCCAACGTGATCAGGGCCTGGCTGCGCTGTCTGACCTCCACCTCGCGGCGGCGGATGACCTACCTGGCCCTGGCCTTCGCCGCTCCGGCAGCCGGCGTCTTCCCCTACCTCCTGATCACCGGCTGGCCTCAGCAGCTCCCCGAGATCGTCCTCTGGCTGCTGGTGGTCGTCAGCAACCTGGCCGTCGGCACGATGCTGCTGGTGATGACCTACACCGTCGCCTTCTTCGGCACCCTGACACCCGACCGGGTGGTCAAGCACCGCTTCGTCCGCTTCCTGCTGCGCGGGCCGCTGCAGGCCATCGCCGTCGTCATCGTCGTCATCGCCGCCTTCCGCGCCGACGGCTTCCTCGGCCTGCCCTCCCTCCGCCTGGCCCTCTTCGGCATCGTCATCAGCATCCTGCTCGTCCAGTTGGGGGTCGAGCTGTGCAAACCGCTGATGGACCGCTTGCTCTACCGGCGCGACCAGCAGGAGATCGCCTGGCTGCAGGACCTGAGCAACCGGTTGCTGACCACCACCGACCTGCACCAGTTCCTGGAGAACGTCCTCACCGCGCTGTGCGACCAGTTACGCACGGCGGCGTTCATTGCCGTGACCGACGGCGGCCGGGCGCGTCTGGAGGTCGTCTGCGGCGCGCCCGAACCAGCCGCCAGCCTGCTGCCGCCAGAGACGTTCGGGGCGATCGCCGAGGGCAGCCCCCCGCCCGATCTGCGCAGCCACGGGCGGTTCTTCATCTGGAACGGCTACTGGCTCCTGCCCTTGCGCACCCGTTCAGGCGAGGCAGTCATCGGCATCCTGGGGCTGAACGCCCGCACGCCGGAGCCGGACATGTCGGCGGAGGAAGAGGCGGTCCTGGACGCCCTGGTGCGCCAGGTGGAAGCGGCGCTGGAAGATCGGCTGATCCAGCAGGGCATCTTCGGAGCGCTGGAGCGGATGATCCCGCAGATCGAGGAGATCCAGCGACGACGCGGCCTGCTGCGCTACGAGGGGCCGTCGGCGCTGGCGCGGCTGGAGGAGCGGGCGGAGGACCCGGAGTTCCAACGTTGGGTGCGCGACGCGCTCTCACACTACTGGGGCGGGCCCAAGCTGACCCTCAGCCCGCTGCTCACCCTGCGCGTGGTCGAGCGCGCGACGGAGGAACACGGCAACCCCGTCAACGCCCTGCGAGCGGTGCTCCAACGGGCCATCGAACGGCTGCGCCCGGAGGGCGATCGCAGCATGACCGCCACCGAGTGGCTGCTCTATAACATCCTCGAACTCAAGTTCCTCAAGGGCTACCGCGTGCGCGACGTGGCGATGCGGCTGGCGATGAGTGAATCCGACCTCTACCGCAAGCAACGCATCGCCATCGAGGAGGTTGCCCGCGTGCTGGCGGAGATGGAACGGGAGGAACGCGCCACTTCCCGCTGAGTCGGGAGACCGCTCCGTCCCTCCCTCTTGCCCCTCCGCTCCTCTGTGCTATAATCCCAGCGTGGTCACCAAGCGGCAACTGGGCATCTTCCTGGCCCTGGTCGGACTGACCGCGGCGGTGGGCACCGTCGCCGTGGACTGGATCGGGGCTGGCAAATGGAGCGGCTTCGGCCCGCTCCAGTGGATCGGCCTGAGCGCCGGCCTGGCCCTGGTCGGGATCGGGACGGTGCTCTTTCGGATCGGCGATCGGCCGGCGTAGGAGAGGGCGGATTGCGCGTCCCCGGCTCACGTGTCTTGAAGGTCATCGTTATCGTCTCGAGCGCCGTAGCCCTCCTCACCTTCATCGCCTACCTGGCGATCTACCTGGCCTATGCGGCAGCGCTCTTCCGCTGGCCGTACGACTACGACCAGGGCGAGGGCTTCGAACTCTACGACGCGATCCTCTACCGCCAGGGCGAGTGGCCCTACCGCGATAACGCCGCCTTCCCGTTCTATGCCTCGAACTACCCCCCGCTTTTCCATCTGCTCATCGTCCCTCTGCTGCCGATCCTCGGCCCCCGGCTGGTTGCCGGGCGGCTGGTTTCGCTGCTCGCCACCCTGGTCACTGCCGCGACGATCGGGGGGATCGTGCGGCGGGAGACGCACGGCTGGCTCCTCCCCACCCTGTCCGGCCTGGCCTTCCTCTCGTCCAACATCGTCTACCAGATCGGCCCCCTGTGCCGGCTGCACCCGACGATGGTGATGTTCGAAACGCTGGCCGTGGCGGCAATCGCCGGTTTCCAGGACCGGCAGCACGGCACGCGCAACCTGCTGCTGGGACTGTTCTTCCTGCTCTGCGCCGGCTACACGAAGCAATTGGCCGTCTTCAGCGTCGCGGCGGCGCTGGGGTTCGTCTTCCTGCGCGACGTGCGCAAGGCGCTGCTGGCGGGGATGGGACTGGCGGTCGTCGCCGGCGGGCTGTTCCTGCTGCTCGACCGGTTCACCGACGGGCAATGGATGATCAACATCATCCAGGCCAACGTCAACGAGTTCGACTACCGGCAGACGCTGCTGTTCCTGGGGCAGTGGCTGCGCCTGCACCCGCTGCTCATCTTGTGCGCCGCCGGCCTGCTGGTCTACGAACTGTTCTGGGGGCGGCTGTCGGTCTATGCCCTGTGGTTCGCCTTCGCCGTGGGCATGGGGCTGCTGAGCGGGAAGTGGGGCGCCGGGCCGGCCTATTTCGTCACCTCCACCGCCGCCGCCTGCGTCATGACCGGGCGGGCGCTGGGCCATCTGACCGCGGCCCTGCCCCGACGGTGGCCGCGCGCCGCCAGCGCCCTCCAGCTCCTGGTGCCGCTGGCCTTCCTGCTCCAGGCCGCCTTCACCGTCCACCTGCCCACCGACGGCCCGCTCTTCGGCCCGCTGGCCCGCCTGCTGGGCGTCGCCGACCGACCGGTGCAGGGGGACTGCGCGACCTTCCGCTACTACGACAGCGGCGGCTATACCCAACTGGGCCACCGGCTCACCGCCGATGACTACCAGGGCGGCGAGCGGATCATGGACTACGTCCGGCAGTCCGACGGGCCGCCATTCAGCGAGGAAGCGGCCTTCAGCCTGCTCAGCGGCCGGCCGGTGGTGACCAACCCGACCCAGCTCCTCAACCTGTACTGGAACGGCCTGTTGGACACCTCCGAGATCGTCCGGCGCATCGAGGCGGAGGAGTTCGGCGTGGTCATCTTCCGTGCCCAGTTCTACCCCCAGCCGGTGCTCGACGCCATCGGTCAACACTACCGGCCGGTCGAGCATGTCTGTATGAACGGCTTCTACTACCATATCCTGCTGCCCGATCGTCTCCTGTCGGGAGGAGAGTGAACCATGATGAATATCCTGCGCTGCGCCAGTTGTCAGACGGCGGTGCTGATGCCCCAGCCCGATGGCACGATGATCTGTCCCCAGTGCGGCGCGACCTACACAGTGAGCGAGCGGACCTGCCCGGAGTGCGGGGCAGCCAATCCGCCCGCCGCCCAGCACTGCCAGGCCTGCGGCCACCCGCTCGACCTGGTCGACCAGGTCCTGGCGGCCCGCCTGCTCGACCCGACGGAGCACCTGCGCCGGGTACAGCAGCAGGCAGCGGCGGCGAAGCTGGAGGCCGAGCAGGCCTCGGCAGAGCGAATGCGCCGGATGTGGGCCGAGGAGGAAGAGCGCCGCCGCGCGGTGGCCCAGGCACAGGCGGAACAGCAGCGGCGCGAACGACAGTTCATCACCGCCGCGGCCATTGTCGCTGCGGTCATCCTCCTGGCGATCACGATCTACCTGATCATTTTATAGGAGGCCCCGAAAGATGATCGGCATCCTCACGGACACAACCGCCAGCATCCCCCGCGCCCTGGTCGAGAAGCTGCAGATCGAGATCGTCTCGTACTACATCCACCGCGGCCTGGAGACGCTGCGGGACATGGTGGATGCGGAACCCGACTCGTTCGCCCGGTACCTGGAGACAACGAACCGGCTGCCGACGACTTCCAATCCCAGTCCAGGCGACTACCTGAGCGGGCTGCGACGGCTGGCCGAGCGGACGCGCCAGATCGTTGTGCTGACCATGACCTCGAAGGGCAGCGGGGCCTACCAGTCCTGCCGAGCGGCGGTGGAGATCCTGCGCGAACGGCTGCCGCAGATCCAGGTGGAGGTGATTGATACCCTCCAGGTGGCGATGTCGCAGGGCTGGGCCGCCATCGAGGCCGCCCGCGCCGCCCTGGCCGGCTGCGCCTTCCGCCAGGTGATCGAACGGGCTACGGAGGTCGCACGCCAGGGCATGATGATCCAGACCGCCGATACGCTGCGTTACCTCCACATGGGCGGGCGCATCGGCCGCGCCCAACACCTGATGGGATCGTTGCTCAACATCAAACCGCTGATCGGGATGGAAGACGGGGTCGTGGTGGCACTGGGCACCGCCCGCAGCCGGCTGAAGGCGTACGCCCGCATGGTCGAGCTGATGGCCCAGCGCGTCGGCGAGGGAGCGCGGATCAAGGTCGCCTTCACCCACGTGGCGGCGCTGGAGCAGTTGACAGCGTTGCGCGATCAGGTGCTGCAGCGCTTCGACTGCGACGAGGTCATCATCACCCCCCTCAGCCCCGCCCTGGCCGTGCATTCGGGGCCGGGAACGGTGGGGGTGAGCTTCTTCCCGCTTTGACGGCGCGTAACTGCCTACCGTCCGCGGCGTTGGCCGTCATTCGCCCTCGCCCCGCCCCCTGGCCCCCTCCCCTCTCCCGCCGGGCG
>DAOTYW010000194.1:0-9044 GCA_034434755.1 Anaerolineae bacterium
TCACGTTTCACGTTTCACGTTTCACGTTTCACGTTTCACGTTTCACGTTTCACGTTCCCATGCCATTCCACCCTCGCCCCAAACAACGAGAAGTCCTGGCCTACACCGCCGGTCGGATGGGCGTCTCTGCTGTGCCGGGCAGCGGCAAGACCTACACGCTGGCTGCCCTGGCCGCGCAGATCGTCGCCAGCGGCGTGTTGGACGAGGGCCAGGAGGTGCTGATTGTCACCCTGGTCAACTCCGCCGTGGACAACTTCGCCGCCCGTGTGGCCGGCCTCATCCAGCGGCGTGGACTGCTGCCGCACCTGGGGTATCGCGTGCGCACGCTCCACGGCCTGGCGCACGACATCGTCCGCGAGCGCCCGGCTCTCGTCGGCCTGTCCGAGGACTTCCAGATCATGGACGAGCGCGAAGCGGAACGGGTTCGTCAGGACGCGGCTGCTGCCTGGTTACACGACCATCCTGATCTGTTCGAAGCCTATCTCTCTCCCGATGTGGAGGATGCGCGGCGGGACGGGCTGCGTCGGACGCACTGGCCGCGGCTGGTCAGCGAGATCGCTAACGATTTTATCCGCCTGGCCAAGGACCTCCAGCTCACTCCCGCCGATCTGCGCCAGCGGCTGGACGAACGGACGCAGCCGCTCCCCCTGGCGGAGATGGGCTGGGCCATCTACGCCGACTACCAGCGCGCCCTGACCTATCGTGGCGCGGTGGACTTCGACGACCTGGTGCGCCTGGCATTGCAGGCCCTGGAGTCGGACGCCGAGTACCTGCAGCGGCTGCGCGCCCGCTGGCCGTTCATTCTGGAGGACGAGGCGCAGGATAGCAGCCGACTGCAGGAGCGCATCCTGCGCACGCTGGTCGGGCCGGACGGCAACTGGGTGCGCGTCGGCGATCCCAATCAGGCGATCTACGAGACCTTCACCACGGCCAGCCCCCGTTTCCTGCGCGAGTTTCTGGAGGAGGAGGGGGTGCGGCGCTGCGAACTGCCCAACTCCGGCCGTTCGACCCGCAGCGTGATCGCCCTGGCGAACCACCTGGTGGACTGGACGCGGCGAGAGCATCCGCAGGAGGCCGTGCGCGACGCGCTGACCCTGCCGCACATTGAACCGGCCCCGCCGGGCGACCCGCAGCCCAACCCACCGGACGACCCGGCGCAGGTGCGCCTGATCGTGCGCGGCTTCACGCCGACGGAAGAGCTGGAGGCCGTGGCCGACTCGCTGGCCCGCTGGCTGCCGGAGCATCCAGACGAGACCGTCGCCGTGCTGGTGCCGCGCAACGAGCGCGGCTTCGAGGTGGCCGATGCGCTGCGGAAACGCGGCCTCGACGTGATCGAACTGCTGCGCAGCTCCCGCGCGACGCGGGCGACGGCCGGCGCCCTGGGCCTCATCCTCGCCTGCCTGGCCGACCCCGTCTCGTCGGTCAAGCTGGCCGCCGCCTACCGCGTCTGGCGGCGCGCCGACCGCGCCGACAAGGAGGCGAGGGCGCGGATGGAGGAGATCGCCAAAGCGCTCCGCCGCTGCCGACGGGTCGAGGATTTCCTCTGGCCGGGCGACGGGCGGGACTGGCTGGATGAGCTGGAACTGGCCGCCGGGTCGCCGCTGATCTACGAGCAGTTGTCCGCTTTCCGCGACCGGATGCGCCGCTGGCAGGGCGCGACGCTGTTGCCCGTCGGCCAGCTCATCCTTACCCTGGCCCAGGATCTATTCGCCGAACCGGCTGACCTGGCCCTGGCGCACAAGCTGGCCGTGCTGCTGGAGCGGGCCGGCGAGAGCCATCCCGACTGGCGTCTGCCCGAACTGACCGAGGAACTGGTAGTCATCGCCCGCAACGAACGGCGTTTCCTGGGCCTCAGCGCCGAGGACAGCGGCTTCGATCCCGACCAACACCGCGGCCAGGCGGTCGTTGCCACGATGCACAAGGCCAAGGGGCTGGAGTGGGACCGTGTTTACCTGATGTCGGTCAACAACTACGACTTTCCCTCCGCCTTGCCAGGCGACCGCTTCATCGCCGAGAAGTGGTTCGTCCGCGACCGGCTCAACCTGGTGGCGGAGGCGCTGGCGCAGTGTGCTGGCGGCGACGCAGTGACACAGTACGTAGAAGGGGAGGCCACCCGTCAGGCCCGTCTCGACTATGTGGCCGAGCGACTGCGGCTGCTGTACGTGGGCATCACCCGCGCCCGCAAGGAGCTGATCGTCACCTGGAACAGCGGGCGCGCCGGCGATGCGCAGCCTGCCGTCCCCTTCGTCGCGCTCCAGGCGTTCTGGGAGGAACGGAATGCCGCTGCCTGACGATTTCCTGTTCAGCCAGGGCAGCCTGCAGGACTATGTGGACTGCCCGCGACGGTTTCGGCTGCGCTACCTGCTGCGGCTGGCCTGGCCGGCGTCCGAGGCAGGAGCGCTCGTGGAGAGCGAGCGTCGGATGCGGCTGGGTGAGGCGTTCCACCGCCTCGTCCAGCAGCACGCGCTGGGCATCCCGGAGACATGTCTGACGGGGCAGGTGACCGATGACGAGCTGCGGGCCTGGTGGCGTGCCTACCTGGACTTTGCCCGTTCCCTCCCGCCGACGCGCGCTTCGGAGGTCGTGCTCTCCGCTCCGCTGGCCGGCTACCGCCTGGTTGCCCGGCTGGACCTGCTGGTGGTAGAGGGGCCGCGGGCGGTGATCGTGGACTGGAAGACCGCGCCGCGTCGCCCGTCCCGCCGCTGGCTGGCTGAACGGCTGCAGAGCCGCGTCTACCCCTACCTGCTGGTCCGTGCCGGGGCCGACTGGAACGACGGGCAACCGTTCCTGCCGGAACAGGTGGAGATGGTCTACTGGTTCGCCGACTTCCCTACCGACCCGCAACGCTTTCCCTACGACGCCGCTCGCTACGCAGCCGACGGGGCCTGGCTGACGGCGCTGATCGAGGAGATCGCCAGCCTGGGCGATGAGGACTACCCGCCGACAGTCCAGGAGCGGCAGTGTGGGCATTGTGTGTACCGTTCCCTGTGTAGTGACGCGGAGACACGGTGACGCGGAGACGCGGGGACGCGGAGACGCGGGGACGCGGGGACACGGAGACGCGGAGACGCGGGGACGCGGAGACGCGGGGACGCGGAGACACGGAGACGCGGAGACGCGGGGACGCGGAGACGCGGGGACGCGGGGACACGGAGACGCGGAGACGCGGGGACGCGGGGACGCGGAGACGCGGAGACACGGAGACGCGGAGACACGGAGACGCGGAGACACGGTGACGCGGGGACGCGGAGACGCGGAGACACGGAGACGCCGCTTGCGATATACGATGACCGTCGTATAATACCCCCTTGCATACTTGCATACTTGCATACTTGCATACTTGCAAACTTGCCCACTTGCCCACTTGCCGCGGAGGGACTATGGAACTGCTAGCCGTTCCGATCGAGAAACCGGATGACGTAAACTTCATCCTGGGGATGACCCACTTCATCAAGACCGTCGAGGACATCCACGAGGCGTTGGTGAACAGCGTGCCCGGCATCCGCTTCGGGGTCGCCTTCTGCGAGGCGTCCGGTCCTGCGCTGGTGCGCTGCAGCGGCACCGATGAGGGGATGATCGAGCTGGCGCGGCGCAACGCGCTGGCGATCGGCGCCGGCCACTCGTTCATCGTCTTCCTGGCCCCTGGATTCTACCCGCTCAACGTCCTCAACGCGATCAAGATGGTCCCGGAAGTCTGCCGCATCTTCTGCGCCACGGCCAACCCTGCCGAGGTCGTCGTCGCCCAGACGGGCCAGGGACGGGCCATCCTCGGCGTAGTAGACGGCGTCTCGCCCAAGGGCGTCGAGTCCGACGACGACGTAGCGTGGCGCAAGGACTTCCTGCGCCGCATCGGCTACAAACTCCCATAACGCTCATCACTCACTTGCCCACTCGCCCACTTGCAAACTTGCCAACTTGCAAACTTGCCAACTTGCAAACTTGCCAACTTGCCAACTTGCAACGTCCATGCCATGGCTATCGGTCTCGAACGAAACACGCGGCGAGCGGCTGCCCCTGCGGGTGCGCCGCTGCTGGTCGTTCCTCTGCCGGCTGCGCGGGCTGACTTTTCGCCGGCGTCTGGCGGCGGACGAGGCGCTGCTCCTGGTGGGAGAGCGGCAGGATCGGTTGGATACGGCGATTCATATGTTCTTTGTCTTCTTCCCTATCGCCGTGGTATGGTTGGATCGGGAGGGACGGGTCGTGGACGTCCGTCTGGCCCGCCCATTCCGTCCGCTCTATGTCCCGCGCGCCCCAGCCCGTGATGTACTGGAAGGTCCGCCGGCGCTGCTGGAGGGGGTGGCAGTGGGGGATCGGCTGCGGTTTGAAGAAAGGTCAGCAGATTAAGCAGATGAAGCGGATTTTCTACTTCCTGGTTCTACTCTTGGCATTGGCGGCGGCATCGCCAGCACTCGCCCAGACGGGTGGGCCGGAGCAGCCGGCTGTTCACATCGTCCAGCGCGGCGAGACGATGTTCTCCATCGCCCGGCAGTACGGCGTCTCGGTCGAGGCCGTGGCCCAGGCGAACGGCATCGCCGATCCCCGGCTCATCTACGTCGGCCAGCGGCTGTTGATTGTGGACGGCGTCGGGATGCCCGCCGCCTGGGTCTCGTACGTCGTCCGGCCGGGCGAGACGCTGGAGTCCATCGCCGGGCAGTATGGCCTGGCCTGGCGCACCGTAGCCCAGGCGAACTGCCTGCTCAACCCCCATCTGCTCTCCGCCGGACAGGTGTTGCGCTTGCCCATATCCACGGGGCGCACCGTCGCCAGTGGCGTGCACGCGGTCCAGACGGGTGAGACGTTGACCGGCATTGCTTTTCACTACCAGGTGCCCCTCTGGCAGTTGATGGAAGTAAACGGCATCGCCAATCCGGCATTGATCCTGCCGGGACAGTGGCTGCTCGTCCCTGGCCAGCGTCCATCGTGGATGCCGGCGCCGTTCACTGCCGTCGAGCTGACGCCGCTGCCGGTGCGCCAAGGACAGGCGATGCTGGTGACGGTGCGCACCGAGCAGCCGGTCGCGCTGACCGGCACGCTGTTTGACCGCCAGCTCTCGTTTTTCGAAGAAGGCGGAGTCTATTACGCGCTGGTCGGCGTGCATGCGCTCACCGAACCGGGCCTCTATGAGCTGAGCCTTGCGGCCACGGATGGCGCGGGCGGACAGGCGGCGGTGAGCGTGGGAGTCGTCGTGGTGGACGGTGGCTATACCTACGAGCGGATTGACGTACCGAACAGCCGAAGCAATCTGCTGGACCCTACCCTTGTCGCGGCCGAGCAGCAGCGTCTAGCCGGGTTACAGGGTCTCTTCACCCCGATCCGACGCTGGCACGGCCCGCTGTCGCAGCCGGTCGAGTCCTCGATCAGCTCCTACTTCGGGACGCGCCGCTCCTACAACGGCGGACCGTACACCAGCTATCACGCCGGACTGGACTTCAACGCGGGTGGGGGGACGCCTGTTCACGCGCCTGCCGACGGCACGGTAGTGCTGGCCGAGCCGCTGGCCGTGCGCGGCAACGCGATCATGATTGATCACGGCTGGGGTGTGTTGAGTGGCTACTGGCACCTCTCCAGCATCGAAGTGACCGTGGGGCAGGAAGTGCACGCCGGCGACGTGATTGGCCGCGTGGGCAGCACCGGCCTCTCCACCGGCCCCCACCTGCACTGGGAGATGTGGGTGGGTGGTGTCGCGGTGGACGGCCGACAGTGGCTGGCGGTTACGTACCCGTGGGCGGCTCTGGAGGGTAGCGCCGCGCCCTGAGGTTGCGGCGCACCCGGCGGCGCGGGCTGCGCGGCGGCAGGGGTTGGTCGCTCGACAGCAGACGGCGGGCGCGCGCCGCGAAGCAGGCCGGCACGCGGATCTCCACCTCGCCCAACCCATCAACCGTGACGCCCAGCACCGGGCCGGCACTTTCGTAGCTCAGCAACGTCGGGATGCCCTCGCTCTCCAACCGCGCCTTCACCGCCTGCGCCCGCAGCAGCCCGTGCTCCCGGTGAACGATAACAGTTGTGTCCGTCATCTCGCCTATCGCCCATCGCGTATCGAACACGCATCACGTTTCACGCATCACGTTTCACGCATCACGTTTCACGTTTCACGTTTCACGTTTCACGCATCACGTTTCACGTTTCACGTTTCACGTTTCACGTTTCTCTTACCCTGCTTCCTGTTCCTCCCCCTTCCAGTATCCCCCATTCCTGCCATTTGTCAAACCGCCGAAAACTGGTATAATCCTCCTGCTGCTTCGCCTGGCAGCAATCGTGCATGCGACGCGGAGACGACGGTTGTGATACGGCGCAACACCCAGACTGCTGCCTACTGGGAGAACTTTCGAGTCACCGACAAGGACCTGGAGTATCTCGGTAACCAGTTGGTCGAGCGCGAGGTTCCCCTGCCGCTGGACGATCTGGCGCGGCTATTGGTCGCGTTCCGCTGTCAGCAGGAAGAGGAACGGATCGCCCGTGAGTTAGCCAGGGGTCGGCCCTACCTTCCCCGCGAGAGTTACCAGGTCGGCGAGAGCATCGTTTTCCCCCAGTTCGAATATGCCCTGGCTCGCGTGACCGATGTGCGCGATGGTCACAACCCCGAATACGGCCAGTTCCGGGTCGTCCAGGTCGAGTTCGCCAACGGCCGGAGGCGCGAGTTCGCCGCCGAACTGGCTTCCCATCCGCTCAACGATGCCCCCCAGGTCGAGAGCGATGCGATTCTCTCCCCTGCCGAGTTGTACCAGGAGTACGGCGCCCGCGTGCGGGCGGTGTTGAACGAGCGACTGGAAGCGGATGCCACGTTCATCCGTCTGGCCGGGCAGTGGTTCCTGCGTGACCTGCTCGTCGAGATCCACAAGGGCCAGTTAAACCTGGCCGAGGCGGCGCTCGACATGGCTGGCGGCGGTCCCCTGCCGACCGAGGAGCTCCTCCGCCACCTCGACCTGCCGAAGGAAGTGGACCCGCGCCTGGGCATCTTCTCGCTCAACTTCGCGCTCCAGGAGGACCCCCGGTTCGACGAGGTGGGGCCGGCCGGTGAGGTGCTCTGGTACCTGCGGCGCTTGCAGCCGTCGGAGGTGCTCGATCCGCCAACCCGCCTGCAGCCGCAGGTCGTGGACTACGACCATCGTCTGCTGGATGAGACGATGCTGAATCTGGAACGGCGCCTGGATGACGAGTGGTCGGACCTGGTCGCTGTGCCGACGAGCGAGGAACCGGTCACGGTCGTGTTGACCTATCCGCATCTTCGCTCCGGGACGTTGCCTCTTTCCCCGCGCCTGGCTCGCATCTTTCCCACCGGGCGCACCCATCGGATTCGTTTCTGGTTGCGGGATGGACAGACCGGCGAGGAGATGCCGGGTTGGGTCATCCGCGAACGGCGCTTTGTGTACGGGTTGAGGGATTGGTATCAGCGCCATGGCCTGCCGGTGGGGGCGTATGTGGACCTGCAGCGGGCCGAGGAGCCGGGCGTGGTCCTCGTGCGGCGACGGGCCATCCGCCCACGGCGCGAATGGGTGCGCGTGGTCACTGTGGAGGACGGGCGCTTGGTCTTTGAGATGACCCCCCGCCTCCTTTCCTGTGAGTACGATGATCTGGCGGTCATCGTCGTGGACGACGGGCCCGCGCTCGAAGCGCTGGTTGAAACGATCCATCGGCAGCGCCGCTCGCTGGCCGACGTCGTTCGCAGCCTTTTCTCTGAACTGTCCAAGCTCAGTCCCCAGGGGACGGTCCACGCCGCGACGCTCTACAGCGCGGTCAATATGGTCATGCGCGTTCCCCCCGGCCCGATCCTGGCCCTGTTGGTGGCGGAGAACAGCTACGTCTCGATGGGCGATAACTACTGGGTGGCCCGCAGCCGGGGGATGGGGTTGTGAGATGAGCGAGGTCAAGGTCTCCGAGAAGTACCTGCACCTGGTCAAGCCTGCGCTGGACACGCCCTTCCACATCAGCCGCGATTGGTGGCAGCGGGCCGACCGCGACCTGCGCGTCGAGCTGCGCTCCCATCTCTGTGCTGAGCACCGTGCGATCTACGCGAACGATTTCGACACGGAGACGATTGACTGGATTGACCCGCGCACTGCCGAGGTGACCCGCGTAGACGGCCTGCAGCACGTCATCCGCGAGCATTGCAGCCGCCAGCCGGAATATCTGAGCGACCGGGTTTCCGTGGTGGACGCGGTGTTCCGGGTCTTCCTGGCCAACGGCAACACCCCGCTCTCCGCGCGTCAGTTGGCCGTGATCGTCGGCCGGCCCGCTGAAACGATCCTGCGTACCCTGTCGGGCCGGGTGAGCTATAAGGGGCTGCGACCGGCTGTAGAGGAGTAAGTCGCGGGGGTGTGCCTGCAGCGGTCGCGGCGGAGCGACCGTTTTTTGTTTGTAACTGCTCACCCCTCCCGCAGGTTGGGGCGCAATGGGCAGCCCAAATCGCACTGCAGGTGAGGGCGAAGGACAGCCAGCGCCGCGGACGGTAGGCAGTGACCAACGTGCTCGGATTCGGCGGTTACCGATCAACACGATAGCGGGAGACTATCGGGAGGGGCGTATGCGCGTATTCATCGCCGGTGTGATGCAAGGGACGTTGATGGGGACGGCGATGCGGCCGCAGGAGTATCGAGACCGCATCGCCGATATGCTGCGCGCTCATCTGCCCGATGTGGAGATCTGGGATCCCAACCGCATCCACCCGGATGGCATCCGCTATGACGCCCAACGGGCGCGGCAGACGTTCGTCGAGATGGCGGAACTGGCCGCGCGCGCGGATTGTCTGATCGCTTACGTGCCAGAGGCGAGCATGGGCACGGCGGTGGAGATGTGGCAGGCCTACCAGGCCGGCATCCCTGTCTACACGGTCTCGCCGCTGGTCGAGAACTGGGTTATCCTGGCCCTCTCGACCCGCGTCTTCCCCGATCTGGAGTCGCTGGGCGAGTTTCTGGCCGCCGGCGGGCTTGACAGAGACCCCCAGGTGGTCTAGAATACCAACAGGCCCCCGTAGCTCAATGGGAAGAGCACCGGCCTTCTAAGCCGATGGCTGTGGGTTCGAGTCCCACCGGGGGTGCCTGGGATGA
>DAOTYW010000195.1:0-8410 GCA_034434755.1 Anaerolineae bacterium
TCTTCACCCTCCAGCGCTACTTCGTCCGGGGCATCCTGGCCGGGTCGGTGAAGGGATAAACAGAACACGTTTTACGTTTCACGTTTCACGTTTCACGCTTCACGCTTCACGTTTCACGTTTCACGCTTCACGTTTCACGCTTCACGTGCGGCACGATGTAGACGACGTGTTTGAACGGCCTAACCTGCTCGCCGACCTGATCCTTGAGGATGTTGCCGGAGACGTGCATCAGCGTGTCGTTGAACTCGATGTCCTTGCCCATCCCGGCCAGGCAGGGGTAGTGGTGGTGGAGCATGCCGGCCTCTTGCTCGGCGTCGTCGGCGGAGAGGCCCACCAGCCGTTCGGCCACGAAGCGCGCGCAGCCGCAGCAGGCATCGCGCAGCACTTCCACTTCCGCGATCGTCCGCCGGTGGGGGTCCACGGCAATGCGGAAGGCCGGTTGTCCGAAATGGCGGGCGAATGCGGCGATGAGCGGGTCGTCGTAGGCCACCTGGTAGCGGCGGACGTTATAGTGGGTCTCGGTGAGCGAGCAGAAGGGCTTGGGGGTGACACAGGCCACCCCCAGGGCTTCCAGCCAGCCGCGCAGTTGGCGGGCCAGGCCGCGCGGCAGCCACTCCTCGCGGTCCACCGGCGCGATCACCGCCCGCGCGCCGGTCATGCGGGCGATGTCCGGGATCAGTTCGGCCACGCCACGATGTTCACCGAGGGCCAGCAGCAGGTCGGCCGGGGGTAGCGACGCGGGCAGGTAGTCCTCGGGGTAGTCCACGATGGGGGGCAGGACTGCCGGGGCGCGCCAGACCTCGATCGGCCAGTCGGATGGGGCGTGGGCGCGCAGGTTGTCCACGTGCCGCTGGCCGTAGTCGCCGGTGATGATGACCAGGGTGTTCATGCTATCCCTCGTCCAACAACCGTCGTTCCCCTTCCAGGGCGCGGATGTGGGTCACATCCTGCACGACCTCGACGGTGCCCTGGTACTGGCCGTTTCCATCGCGGAGGGCGAAGTAACGGATGTAGATGAAGCGGCCCTTTGTCTGGAGCCAGAACTCGGCCACATCGCGGCGACCGGCGCGGAAGTCGTCCAGGATGCGCTGCACGCGATGGACGCTGGCCGGTGGGTGACATTTCTGCACCTTGCGGCCGATGATTGCCGGCGAGCGTTGGAAGATGCGCTCGTCCGCCTGGGTGAAAAAGCGCACCGTGTCGTCCTGGTCAACAAAGCTGATCTCGAGCGGCAGACAGTCGAACAGCAGGTCGAGCTGTTGTACCGTCAGCGCGCCGGTTTGGATGAAGATCAGGCCTTCGGGCGAGGTCGGCTCTGCGATAGCCGGAGCGGGGATTTCGGGCGGCCAGTGGTTTCCCGGCTGGACGACAAAGTAGCCGATCTCGGTCTCCTGGCTGCGAATGGCCCGCCATTCCTCCTCGCTCAGCATCTGCACGGCGGTGGGGAACAGGATCGTTTCTTCCTTGAAGAACATCTGACGGATGGCCGTCGCCAGCGGGGTGAAGATCTCGGCGATCTGGGCAGCGAAGCCGGCGGGGTCGTCGCCGGGCGCGGCGGTCAGCCGGGCGTCGAGGGCCTTCCAGCCGGCGCGCACGTCGTCGTGGATGGCCCACATCACCGACGACGGCCCCGTGAAGCCATGTCGCTCCAGGTAGGGGAAGAGGAGGTGCTCCTTGCGCAGATAGTGCCGGTCGTACTCGCGCAGTCGGCGCAGCAGTTCGAGCGCTTCCGCCCGGTGCGCGGCGGTCGGTTCGGCCTGCAGCGCGCTCAGCGCCTGGGCGAGCCGCTCCAGCAGCAGCCCGGCGGCGGCGTTCTCGGCGCGGAAGGTGTGGACAGGATGGCCGGGAGTCAGTTCCGGTCGCGGTTGGGCATCCAGCGATTCGCGGAAGGCGGCGACGTGCACGTCGCACAGCCGCTTGACCTCCATTTCCGGCAGCCCCTCGTTGATGAGCGCCTGCTCCAATTCGGCGATCTCCGCCGCGCCCACGTCCTGCAGCAGCGCGGCGAATTCTCCCTTAACTTCGTCCACCGTCCGGCCCTCATGCAGTTGCCGGATCATCCGCTTGAGGGCTTCCTGGCGGTGTTGGCGATTGGTGATCGGTTCACTCATGATAATTCCTCCGCATCCAGAGGGCGCCTGGATGGGCGCCCTCTCTGTTTCACGCGGCGGCGGCTTCGGCGGTCGAGCGCGTGAGCCAGCGCTCCGGGATGACCAGGCTGAGCACGTTGCGCCAGCCCAATGTACCGACGATGTTGACCAGAAAGGCCAGGAAGCCCAGCGCCACGAGCAGCGCACCGGCCCAGGCGACGACCAGGTAGGGTTGGAAAGGATGGGGCGTCGGGTAGAGCATCCGCCGCAGCATGCCCAGCGACCCCGCCCGGCCCATGGAGTAGGCCATCGCCACCGATCCCACCAACCAGGCCCACAGGTGGAGGTTCACCATCCATCGGCTGCGGATCTCCAGCCCGGTCAACATCGGCAGCAGCGCGTAGATGACGGCGAAGATCAGCGACCCCAGGCCGGTCAGCAGCAGGGTGTGAGCGTGGAGCGAGACTACCCACTGAGTGTTGTGCAGCACCAGGTTCAGCCCGATGTTGGCCTGGATCAGCCCGGCCACGCCGCCCATCACGAAGCCGAAGATGGAGACGAGGATGAACTTGAGCGCAGGAGTGAAACGGACCGGTCGCGCCTGCCAGAGGGTCATCAGCGAGGCGAAGATCGTTAGCCCCATCGTGAAGAACTCCCCCCAGGTAATGAGCTGTCCGGAGAGGATGCGCATCGCCAACGGCTGCACCTGATCGCCCAGCAGGTGGTGGCTCCAGACGCCCATGGAGACCAGCAGATCCACCATGATCACGGTGCGCACCACCGACTCGCCGTAGAGCTTGCGCCCGGTCAGCAGGGGGATGAGCAAGTACCAGACGCCGGCGGTGTACATGAGCACGTTCCCATCGGCGACCATGTCCAGCCCCCACCAGAACCAGTTCTTGTAGATCAGTGCGTCCACTGCCGCTGGATTGAGCGCGTGGCCGAACACGGCGGAGAGCCCATAGACCAGGATCAGCACCCCGGCGGTGAGTAGGACGATGGCGTTGATGACCGTGTCCACCGACCCCCGGCCCACGGCGACGATGAAGACCGGCAGTCCGTTGTAGTCGAGGTTCGGGGCGCCCTTGTCCTCCTTGCCGAGCCACTTCATCAGCCGCGGGATGCCGAAGGCGGCGCGCAGGAACTGCCAGAAGCTGTAATCCCCAGGGTTCGACCGGCGCAGCACGGTGCTGAAGATGTTGAAGGAGAAGAGCAGGATGTTGACCATCACGACCGCCGCGCCGATGATGAAGGTGATGCTGCTGACCAATGGGACGCGGTCGTAGGAGACGGGCAGGGGCCAATAGAGCGTGTAGAGGGCGTTGAACATACCGAAGAAGCCGGAGAGCCAGCAGATCATGACCCCGCCGGTCTGCAGCCAGAAGTTGACCGGCACCAGTTTCCTGTGCCGGATCTCCTTCTTGAGCAGGTAGGGCACCAGGAAGTAAAAGGCTCCCATCACGCCCATGTAGGCAAAGCCATAGATGCCAACGATGGGGTGGACGGTGAGCATGCCGTAGAACAGCTCTGCCTGCGTTGGCTCGTGGTCAACGGGACGGATGGTGTTGAGTGTGGTTTCCATCCCCCGCAGCGCCTGCGGGAAGGCCAGATCCGTCCGCATGAGCGTGCCCTCGAAGCCGGACATGGCCAGAAAGATCAGTCCCACCACGGCAAACCGCAGGGTCCATTTCTGCAGCCAACCGATCTGAGTCATGCCTTGCCTCCTATGGATTGACCTGGATTCCACCCGCGATGAACATCTCCGGATGGCGGGGGCCGGAATACTCTGTCGAGCGGATGTCGTAGGCGCCGGGGGCATCGAACTGCCAGAGGATGCGGTTCTCGTGGCCGGGGACGACCTGCATCTGGAAGACCATCGTCCCGTCGGGGCGGAACACCCCGAAGCCATACGTCACGTCCAGCGAGGTGGCGACGAACTCGACCGCTTCCCCCACCTCGACCGTGATCCCTCCCGGCGGCAGGCGGATCTCGTAGTCGGCGAACTCGATGGCGAACCGCTCCTGCGGCGTCGGGCGCGACCACAACATCCAGCTCTGCCAGGGGACGAGAGGGGAGAGGGTGACGATGTTGAAGATCAGGAAGACGACGATCAGCATGCCCAACCAGATACGCTCTTTCTTTTCCATTGCGGCTATCCCTCCTTCTGGCGCACGGAGTGGACGAACCAGAGCATGAAGAGGGCAACGGCGATGAGGAAGACGGTGTAGCCCCACCAGATCACATCGGTCACGTACATAGCACACCTCCTGTAGTTCGTGGTACGTGTTGCGTGGTCCGTGGTCTAGGGTCGGCTGGCCATGACTACCAGATTGGGACTGGTTGGGGGGTCGAACGGGGCGCCCTGCATGTCCCCCCAACAGGCGATCCGGTCGAAGCCGGCAGCCGACAGCGCCGACAGCAGCTCGTCCCGCAGCAGCGGGCGCAGGCGGGTGGTCGTTACCCGCTGTTTCCACATCCCGCCGCCTGCCCGTCGCAGCGTGACCAGGTTGAAGGTCAGCAGACCGTCCGGCGCGAAGTCGTAGAAGCGCAGGAAGAGCCACTCAGTTTGCCCTTCGCGGCGGGCCTGCGGCTCCATCCAGCGCTCGCGGTGGACCATGATCGCGTCGAAGTTGCGGTTCTGGAGGAGGAGCAGGCCGCCGGGACGCAGGCAGGCAGCGAAGTCGGCCAGGGCGGCGGCCAGGTCGTCGGGGGTGAGCAGGTGGGGGAGCGAGTTGCCCAGGCAGAGCAGGGCGTCGAAACTGCCGCCGATGCGCGCCGCCAGTTCGCCGAATCCGGCGACTACGAAGCGCACGTTGACCCCCGCCGCATCCGCGTTCGCCCGCGCCCGCTCGATCATCCCCGCGCTCAGGTTGGTGCCCACCATGTGATAGCCCCGCTGCGCCAGGGCGATGGCGTGCATCCCGGTGCCGCAGGCGGCGTCGAGCAGCCTGTGGGGCGGGCCAGCGGCCCGCTCCGGCAGGTCACCGCTTTGTGTGGGCGGGCCAGCGGCCCGCTCCGGCAGGTCGCCGCTTTGTGTGGGCGGGCCAGCGGCCCGCTCCGGCAGGTCGCCGCTTTGTGTGGGCGGGCCAGCGGCCCGCCCTACATGGGCTTCGATGAATGGAAGCTCCATAGCCAGCCGTCTCGGCCAGTCCACGAAGCGGTCATAGTCGCTGCTGAAATCGTCGTACATCGGATTGCGTATTGCGTATTGCGTGTTCCGTGTCACTCTACGCCTGAAGGATGCGCTCGCCGAAGGCCCGGCCGAAGGCGACTGCCTGCGCTCGCTCCTCGTCGTTGGGCCGCCAGGCCAGGGCTAGCCCCGGCTGGACGACCTCGATGCCGGCCTCGCGCAGCCGTTCCTCCAGGATTGGCACCGCCCCGCCGCCCCAGCCGTGCGAACCGAAGGCCGCGCCGATCTTGTTCACCGGACGCAGGCCAATCAGGTCCTCGACCAGGGCGGAGATGTTCAGCAGCGGCCGCCGGTTGTGCGTTGGCGAACCGACGACGACGCCCCTGGCCTCCAGCAGTGCTCCTACCACTGTCGTGTGGTCGGCCTGCGGGACGGCGAAGAGCTGTCCGTCCGCTCCGGCCTCGACGATCCCGTCCAGGATGGCGTGGGCCATTTCCTTTGTGCTGCCCCACATTGTCTCGTAGACTACCAGGGCGCGCGGCTGCGCCTCTCCCTGCGACCAGCGGACGTACTGCTCGACGATCTGCAGCGGGTTTTCGCGCCAGATGAGGCCATGGCTGGGGGCGATGACGGCGATCTCCAGTCCCATCTTCTGCACTTCCTCCACCTTGCGCAGGATCAGCTTGCTGAAGGGGACGAGGATGTTGCCGAAGTACTTGCGCGCCTCGTCCCACAGCACTGCCGGATCCACCTGGTCGGCGAAGCGCTGGACGGAGGCCAAGTGTTGGCCGAAGGCGTCGTTGGGCAGGAGCAGGCGGTGTTCCGGGACGTAGGTGAACATGCTGTCGGGCCAGTGGAGCATCGGTGCTTCGAGGAAGGCCAGTGTTGTGCGGCCCAGGGAGAGCGTGTCGCCGCTGCCGACGACGCGGTGCTGCCAGCCGTTCTGGAAGTACTTGCCCAGCGAATCGCTGCCCTTCTTGCTGTGTACCAGCGTGGCGTGGGGTGCGCGGGCCAGCACCGCCGGGATGCCACCGGAGTGGTCGAGCTCGCCGTGGTCGGCGATCAGGTAGTCAATGCGCGCCGGGTCAACGATCTCGGCAATGTGACGGAACATCTCGTCCTCGAAGCCCGGCATCACCGTGTCCACCAGGGCGACGTGATCATCCACGATCAGGTAAGCATTGTACGTAGTGCCGCGATGGGTGTGGTAGGTGTGCCCGTGGAAGTTGCGCACCTCCCAGTCCACCGCCCCGACCCAGTAGACGTTTTCGGCGATTTGGGTGGTCACTGTTTCACCTCCGTGGCGTGTTATGTGCTGCGTGTTGCGTATTGCGTGTTGCGTGTCATCAGGCCCAGATGATTTCGTAGGAGCAGGTGATGGCATTCTGGGGGCAGAGGGTATCGCAGAGGGCGCAGTAGGTGCAGTCGGCGGGGCGGGCGATGTACGGCCCCTCCGCTCCCATTTCTACCGCCCTGCCAGGGCACTGGGCGATGCAGGCGCCGCAACGGTTACAGCGCGACAGGTCTATTTCGGGCAGCATCCAATTCCCCATAAAGCAGACCGCCTTTCTGCCCGTAGTGTAGCAGAAAGGCGGCCGCCGGTCTACGACAAAAGTCGTATCTCAGACCTCGATGATCGCGTCGTTGGGGCACACTTCCTGACAGGTGCCACAGTCGGTGCACTTCTCGGGGTCAATCACGTAGATGGGATCGCCCTCGGAAATCGCGCCCTCCGGGCACTCGGCTTCGCAGGCGCCGCAGGCCAGGCATTCATCGGTGATCTTGCGGGGCATGTTCGGATACCTCCTTAAAGTGATGAACGGTCGAGCTCCAGGCCATATTGTATCCAAAAGGTCATTTCTTGCAAGTAGGGTCACTGCCACCCTCCCGCCGGTTGGGGCGCACTTTGCAGCCCGAATTGCACTTCCATGGCCACCCCGATTCGTTGCGCGGTCACTTCCGAACCTGCGGGAGGGTGAGCTGAGCAGTTGCTTCCAACCGCTGTCGGTCGAGCAGGACGATGCGCTGGCGATCCATGCGCACCAGCCCCTCGTCGGCGAAGGCGCGCAGCGTGCGCCCGACCACGTCCCGCACGCTGCCCAGGTGGGCGGCGATCTCCTCCTGCGTCCAGCGACGGGTGACCGCGCCGGCCTCGGCGTGTTCCAGGAGGAAGCGGGCCAGCCTCCCGCGCACGGTGCGCAGCGAGAGGTCGGCGGCCAGATCCACCAGCCCGCTCAGCCGGTCGGCGAAATCGCGCAGGATGACCAACGCCAGGTCGGGGCACATGGTCACCAGCCGGCGCAGCTCGTCGGCGGGTAGGGCATAGGCGACCGTCGCGGTGATGGCCTGGGCCGAGGCGTGATTGACGCCGCTCTGTTGGAACGGGGGCACGGTGTTGAAGGCCTGCCCCGCTCCCATCCGCGCCAGCACCTGTTCGCGGCCGTCGGGCGCGAGCCGGTAGACGCGCACCTGCCCCTCGGCGACGAAGTAGGCTGCCCGGCACGGCTCGCCCTCGACGATGATCGTCTCGCCGGGGGAGAAGGCGCGGCGGACGGTCGCCTGGGCCATGCGTTGCAGGGTCTCCTCCGACAGTCCGGCGAGGAGCTGGATCCGGCGCAGGGCTTCGACCGTGACGTCCATCGCGCGCTGCGGGGCAGGTCTCCCTTACGGCCCGTAGGTCTGGGTCAGGTAGTTGACCAGGACGACCTGCTCGGCCTCGTTCAGCGCTGCTCCATGGTTGACCATGCGGGCGACGATGTCCGCCCATTCTCCCTGGGTCATCTGAGCCGAGGTCACCCGGTCGAGCGAATGGCAGCCAGTGCAGCGATCCTGCAGGAGCGTTGCCCCATCGGCGGCGGGCTGATCCGTCTGTGTGGGTGTGGTGAGCGGCTCAGGTGCCGAGCCGCCGCAGGCCGACAGCATCCCCGCGGCCAGTGGCAGCAGGACGAACAGCGTGATCAGAGTGGTCCTTGTGCTCATTCATCTCCTGTAAATACCTACCCGCCACCCTCCCGCAGGTTAGACAGTGGCTGGCGAGAGGGCAAGCAGCTCATTGCGGCGCACTCCAGTGTGGAAATTGCGCCCAAACCTGCGGGAGGGTAGTGCCTCGTTAGGCCAGATTTTGTTCTTTTGCAACTGGATACAGGCGCCTGAGCTTGATGCGGGCATCGGTGGTGGTGAACTGCCAGAC
>DAOTYW010000196.1:0-2247 GCA_034434755.1 Anaerolineae bacterium
CCCACGTCCAGCACGCGCATGCCCGGTCGGATCTCGGCGACCGAGAAGGCCAGCCGCAGCCGTCGGGAGAGATCGCGGCCCTCGCTGGAGATGAACTCCTCGTACCCCTCGCAGACGGACAGGAAGTATTCATGATCATAGCGGGCCGCCGGGATCGGCAGACGCTCGCGTCGCTTTCTCGTCGTCATGGCCGACGCTCCTGTTTCAGGCTGGCCAGCCGGCGCAGGCCGTCGGCGAGGGCGGCGCGCAGGAGCGGGATCTCTTCCATCCGCATCCAGATAGCCAGCAGGCCGTAAGCTCCTGCACCGACCCCACCGGCGCCGGCGACGACCAACAGCTCCCCTATCGTACCGGGCAGCCCGGCGCGGCTGAGCAGCGCCAGCGCGCCCCAGGTAAGCCCGGCCATGGCCAGCGATGCGGCCACGGCCTTCAGGATCAGCATCCCCATGCCGTGACCGTGTAGGCTGCCGATCTGTCGCCGCGTCAGGACGAGCATAACCAGCGCGTGGGCCATCCACTTGAGCGAGTTGGTCAGGATGAGCAGCGGCAGGGTCAGCAGGCCCAGCCCAGCCAGCCCCAGCGCGGTCAGGGCGTAGAGCACCGTCGTGACGATGCCGACCAGCGCCGGGGTCAGCGTGTCCTTGCGGGCGTAGAAGGCGAAGACGAGCAGTTGGTCAACGGCGGCGAAAGTCAGCCCGACCAGGTGATAACGCAGCGCCTCAGCCACGGCGACGGTGTCTGCCGCGGTGAAGTCGCCATGTTCGAAGACGAGGGCGATCAGCGGGCGGGCCAGCACGAACAGACCGACGGTGGCCGGGATAACCAGGGCCAGGATCAGCCGCAGCCCCTGGGCCAGGGAAGCACTGAAGGGGACGCTCTCCTCGGCGCTGGCCTGCCGGGAGAGGGTGGGCAGGATGGCGATGGAGACGGCGGCGGCGACCAGGCCGAGCGGGAACTGGATGATCTGCGCCGCGTACTCCATCCAGGCGATGGACGAGTCGCCGATGCGCGAGGCCAGGTTGTAGCTGAGGAAGGTCGAGAGGAAGTTGTCCACGACCAGGCCGATCATGATCGGCAGGTAGAGCAGGCCGATGCGCCTCAGCGCCGGGTGGTGCAGGTCGAGCGTGAAGCGCAGGCGGGCGTCGCGCAGGCCGGGCAGTTGCAGCACTACCTGCAGCGCCGCACCGATGACCAGGCCGAGGGCCATGCTGTGGACGCCCCAGCGCCGGCCCAACAGCAGGGCGACGATCACCACGGCGGCGTTGAAAACGGCGGCGGCGAAGGCCGGCAGGATGAAGCGCTTCAGCGCGTAGAGCGCACCCATCAGGATGCCGGCCAGGTTGAGGAAGACGATCGCCGGCAGGACGAGCCGCAACAGGTCAACGGCCAGCGCTTGGGTAGACTCGGTCAGCCCGCCGGCGATCAACCAGATCACTTGGGGAGCGAGCAACTCTCCGGCTAACAGGAACAACGCCACAATCAGCGAGGCGGTGGTGAGCAACAGGCTGAGCAGCTTCCACAGCTCCTCGTGCCGCTCGCGGCCGGCGTAGTCCGAGAGCACCGGCACGAGCGCCGAGCTGACCATGCCGCCCACCAGCAGGTCGTACAGTGTGGTGGGAACGCGCACGGCGGCGTCCAGCGCGCTGACGTGCGGCCCGGCGCCGAACAGCCCCGACTTGACAATCACCCGCAGCAGGCCGAGCACCCGGCTGGCGACGTTGCCCAGGGCGATGAGGCCCGCTGCCTGAGTGACCTGCACCTGTTCGCTGAGGGGAGCCGCTTCCGGCAGATCGCTCATCCGCTCACCGGTTCGTACCGCTCGTAGTACCCCAGCAAACGGCCCTGCGGGTCGCGCACGGCGCACATGAAGCCGCGACGTTTCTCGTCCACGGACATCAGTCGTTCATCCGCGCCAGCCTGCAGGGCGACGAGGATCTCTTTCATCTTCTGCTGCGACCGTTCGTTGTGACAGTCCAGCAGCGACCGTCCGATCAGGCTTGCCCCGCCCTCGTAGTGTTCGATGGCGGCCCGGTTCATGTAGCGGATGACATGTTCCGCGTCGGCGATCAGGATCGGTTCTTTCAGGCTGTCCAGGATGGCGGATAGCAATGCCTCTTCGACCATGCTCCCTCGTACACCGATTAAAGATAATCCGTAACTGCCTACCGTCCGCGGCGCTGAGCCCTCACCCCACCCCCTACCCCCGCCCCTCTCCCGCCCGGCGGGAGAGGGGCGGGGGCCAGGGGG
>DAOTYW010000197.1:0-16293 GCA_034434755.1 Anaerolineae bacterium
CCCCCCGCAGGTTCGGGCGCCATCTCCGCCTAACCTGCGGGAGGGTAGCCGGGTAGCGGCGCACAGCAGCGGGCGGGGGGTACCCCGCCCGCTGCGAAGGCCCATCCAGCGGACTACAGCAAACGCAAGGCCTCTCGGTACGCCTGGAGGGCCCTGGCGAGCAGGCCCGCGCGCATATAGGCATCGCCCAGCACCCGCCGCACCTTCGGATCGGCGGGGCGGGCCTGCATATAGCCCTCCATATCGCCAATCACCTCCTCCACCCAACGGCCGGCGCGCAGCAGATCGCCGTAGCAGTCAAGGGACTCATCGAACTCGCCCGCCCGCCAGAGCTCGCGGGCCAGGGCCAGCCGCGCCCCGGCATCCCGAGGGTACATCCGAATGTGCGCCTGCAGGCTCTCCAGACGCGCCAGATCGTACTCGGTCCGTGGCGCGGCCTCGACCTCGGCGACGCCGGGCCGTTCCTCGACCGGCGGCGCTTTCTCCGGGACGACTTCCGCTGCGGGCGCGGGCGGGACGCCGCCCCACTCCTCCTGGACCTCGCCAGGAGCCTCCGCGGCCGCAAAGCCCGTCCAGCCGAAAGCGGCGGTGGGTTCCTGGGGGCGCAGGAGCGGTTCCCTGCCGGCCTCCTCCGCGCCAAACGCCGACCAGCCGAAGGCTTCCGGTTCGGCAGGCGGCACCTCCGCGCGCGGCACCTCCGGCGGGGCCACCTCTTCGACCGCCGGTGGTGCGACCTCCGGTTCGGGCGCGCCGGGCGCGGCCAGCTCCTTGAGCCAGTCAGGGATCTCTTCCTCAACCATCGGAGCCGCGGCTGCCGCTGCCGGCACCGCCGGTTCCCTCAGCCAGTCCGGCAGCTCCTCCTCGGCCAACTCCACCGGCGGCGCTTCCGGCTGAAGCTCCTCGACCGGCGGCAGTTCCACGGCGGGCAGCTCCACGGGTGGGACCTCCGGCGCGGCGGCAGCGGGCGGCGGAGCCTCGGTCGGGCGGCCCATAATCTCCGCCATGCGCGCCTGTCCCTCCGCCTCCGCCGCCGCCCGCAGCTCGTCCTCCCTCCCGGCGGTCAGCGACTCCAACCAGGCCAGCGCGTCGTCGCCGCTGGGCAGCTCCTCGCCGCTCAACCAGGCGGGCATCTCCGCCCCGGCAGCCGGCGCCGCCTCCGGCGGGACCGCCTCGACCGGCGGCAGCTCCACGGCGGGCAGTTCCACGGGCGGGACCTCCGGCGCGGGGGCAGCGGGTGGCGGGGCCGCGGCCGGACGGCCCATGATCTCCGCCATGCGCGCCTGTCCCTCCGCCTCCGCCGCCGCCCGCAGCTCGTCCTCCTTCCCGGCGGTCAGCGACTCCAACCAGGCCAGCGCGTCGTCGCCGCTGGGTAGCTCCTCGCCGCTCAACCAGGCAGGCATCTCCACCCCGGCAGCCGGCGCAGCCTCCGGCGGCGCCTCGACCGGCGGCGGCTCCACAGCGGGCAGCTCCACGGGCGGGACCCCCGGCGGAGCCACCAGCCAGTCCGGCAGTTCCGCGCCCGCCGGCGCCGCCCCGGCCTCGAGCACCTCCGGCGGGGCGATTTCCTTCAGCCAATCCGGGATCTCTGCAGCAACAGGCGGTGGCACTGACGGCGGCCCGGCTTCCTTGAGCCAATCCGGCACCTCTGTCGCTGCCGACGGACCCTCCTGTTCTTCCTCTTTCTCCGGCGGGGCGGCCTCACCCGGCGCGGCCAACCAGTCCGGTGCAGCCCAACCTGTGGGCTGAGCAGCCTCTTCAGCGCCCAACGGGGCAGCTTCCTTCAGCCATTCCGGCGCCTCCGCGGGCGGCGCCGCCTCGCCCGGTGCGGCCAGCCAATCCGGCACGGCCCATCCCGCCGCCGCGACGGCCTCAGCTTCGCGGGCCTCCGGCGGCACCTCCGGTGCAGGCGGCGCGGCAGGCGGTTCGACCGGCGCGGCCTCCTCCATCACCTCTGCGGGCGGTTCAGCGGGCGCAGCCGCCGTCATACCCGCCTCGCTGGCCAGCCAGTCGGGCACCGCGATCCCCTCCATCTCCATCACCGGCGCCTCCGACGTCCCCAACCCCATCTCCTCCAGCCAGGAGGGGATCTCGATCCGCGTCTCCATCGCCGACTCCAGGCCCACCAGATCGCGCGCCTCGGGGGCCTCTGGCTTCATGTGTACCCCGGCCAGCCACTCCGGACGCTCCTCCGCCTTGCGGGCGGCGGCGTAGTCCAGGCGCGGCAGGCGGACCTCGCGCCGCTGGAAGGGCGAGGTGTCCCCCAGCAGCTCAACAGCCAGGCGGTTCTCCGGATCGAGGGCCTCGGCGCGGTGAATGTAGACACTCCCCTCTTCCCGTCCGCTGCGTGCCCAGATCTCCCCCAGCAGGACGTTCGCTTTCAGGCAGTAGGGCAGTTCATCGAGCACCTGCAAGCAGGCCTCTTCGGCCTGGACGCGGTTCTCGTTCCGCCAGAGCGCCTCGGCCAGGGCGACGCGCAGGTCCACTCGTTGCGGCTCTTCGGCCACGAGGGCGCGTAGTTCGCGGATGGCGCGGGAGAGGAGACCGCCGCGCATGTACAGCCGCGCCAACGCGCCGCGCGTCAGGTTCACCCGCCCCGGTTCCACGCCGTCCCGCCGTCCAAGCAAACGGCGCAGTTCTTCCTGGATGGTCGCGTTGTTCGGGTCCAGCTCGAAGGCCCGCTCCATGTGCCAGACCGCCCGCTGCAGGTCGCCCTGACGGTCGGCCAGGATGCTCATCCCCACCCGCGCGACGAAGTCCTCGGGGTCTCCGCTCAGGACCCGTTGGAACATATCCGCAGCCAGCCGCTCCTCGCCAGCCTCCAGCATCGCCTTGCCCAACGAGCGATAGACGGCCAGGCACTTGGGATAGTGCTGCAGGATATGGCGGCCATGCGCCAGGGCCCTCTCGTACTGACCCCGTTCAATCGCCTCGTCAATTTCCTGCAGATATGCCTGTAGTTCGATCTCCGCCATGGGTCCACCTCCGCGCTCGCTCCCGACTGGCCTCTGGGAATGCCGTTGCTACTCCATTATGCAACGATTCCGACGAAAAGTCAAAAGCCGGCAGACGCCAGCCCGTGCAGCCGCTTCAGTTGCCCGATCAGTCCATCAACGGACGGTTCTGCTGCCGAGGCCGGGCCGAAGGGGTCTATGACCGTCTCCTCGCCCAGCAGCCCATAGCAGGCGTTCAGCACGCCATTCGCCAGCACGTCGAGATGGTAGCCGCCTTCGAGGGCGAAGAGGACGCGTCCCTGGCACAGCTCTCCGGCCATCGCCACCAGTTCGCGGGCGATGTGGGCATAGCCGGCCAGGGTGAGTTGCATCATCGCCAGTGGGTCCTGCCAGTGGGCATCGTAGCCGGCAGAGACGAGGATCAGATCGGGCCGGAAGCGGCGCGCCAATGGCCAGACCAGCTCGGCGAAGACGCGCCCGTAGCCCTGATCGCCCACCCCCGCCGGCAGGGGGACGTTCAGCACCGTACCCTGTCCGTCGCCACGCCCGGCCTCGCTCCAGTGGCCGGTGCCGGGGTAGAAGGGATACTCGTGGGTGGAGAAGTAGAACACGCGCGGGTCGGCCTCGAAGATCGCCTGGGTGCCGTTCCCGTGATGCACATCGAAGTCGGCGATGAAGACCCGTTCGATCTGGGGAAAGGTCAGCGCGTGCGCCGCCGCCACGGCCACGTTGTTGAACAGGCAGAAGCCCATCCCCCGCTCGGCCAGCGCGTGGTGACCCGGCGGACGCAGGAAGGCGAAGCCGTTGGCGATCCGCCCGTCCAGCAGCGCCTCCACTGCGGCGAGCAATCCGCCGGCAGCCATACACGCCGCGTCGTAGGAGCGCGCATGGACATAGGTATCCGGATCGAGATACCCCCCGCCCCGCTCCGCTACCCGCCGCACCGTCTCGATGTGGCCCGCCGTGTGGACGCGCCGCAGTTCCTCCTCCGTCGCCGGACGGGCCGCCACGGACACGAGCCGCTCCAACACGCCACTTTGCTGCAGCGTCGTCATGATGCGCGCGAGCCGGCCGGCGTTCTCGGGATGGCCCGGCAGGTCGTGCTCCAGAAAAATCGGGTGATAGACATAGCCCGTCGTCATGTTCGCCTCCTATTAGAACACGGATTGGCAGGATTATCCGGAGCGCACAGACTCAGAACACGGATTGGCAGGATGATCCGGAGCGCACAGACTCAGAATACGAATTGGCAGGATGATCCGGAGCGCACAGACTCAGAAAAGAGCTGATCCGTAAATCCTGCTGATCCGTGTTCTAATAAGGACCGGGCTTCTCAGCCACAGAAACCCGGTCCTCAGACATCCAGCCACCGACCCTCAGCAGCTACTCGATCTTGCCGCCGGGCACCTCGATGTCCCGCTTGCTCTGGAACAGCGACCAGATCAGGAGCACGGCCAGGATGACGCCGGCGAGGCCCATCGCCAGCGGGCGGTCGCGGTACTGCACCAGCAGCGGGGCCGCCAGCAGGCTGATCAGATTGACGACTTTGATCATCGGGTTGAGCGCCGGGCCGGCCGTGTCCTTCAGTGGATCGCCGACCGTGTCGCCCACCACACAGGCTTTGTGCGGCTCCGAACCCTTGCCACCCAGATGCCCGTCCTCGATGAACTTCTTAGCATTATCCAGCGCCCCGCCGGCGACGGCCATGAACACGGCCAAGAGCTGACCGGAGAGGATCACCCCGGCCAGGAACGCGCCCAGCGCCTCGACCTGGAAGACGACCCCCACCAACAGCGGCAGGGTCACCGAGAGCACTACCAGGCTGACCAGCTCCTTCTGCGCCGCCGCCGTCGTGATCGCCACCACCCGCCCGTAGTCCGGCTTGACCGTCCAATCGAGCACGCCGGGGATGCGGAACTGCCGCCGCACCTCCTCGACGACCAGGGAAGCACCCCGGCTGACCGCGCGCAGGGCAAAGGAGGAGAACAGGAACGGCAGCGCCGCGCCGATCAGAAAACCGATCGTCCCCTCCAGCAGCGAGACGCGGATGCCCGTGGTCAACAACCACTGCGCCTCCGGAATGCCCAACCGCTCCTGCACGAAGGAGACGTCGGTGACGAACGAGAAGAACAGGCTGGTCGCCGCGACCACCGCCGAAGCGATGGCCACCTGCTTGGTGATCGCCTTGGTCGTGTTGCCCACGGCGTCCAGTTCGGCCATGATGTGCATCGCCTCCGGGCCCATGTGCGTCATTTCAGCGATGCCGTTGGCATTGTCGGCGATGGGCCCGTAGGAGTCCATCGCCACGTTATTGCCTGTGTGCGAGAGCATGCCAATGCCGACCATCGCCACGCCGTAGAGCATGTACAGCGGCACGCCCATGTGCCGATAGACCAGGTAGGCAACCCCCAGGGAGACCGCGATGGCGACCACGCTCCACACGCTCGCTTCCAGCCCCACTGCCAGGCCAGAGAGGACCGTCGTGGCGGAGCCGGTGCGGGAGGCCGAGACGATCTCCTGGACTGGCTTGCGGCGGAGCGAGGTGAAGTACGAGGTAAGCGGGTTGAAGACAACCGCCAGGCCCACGCCGACCGCGTTGAGCAGCGCCAACCGCCAGTCGTGGACGTACAGCCAGGCGAAGACGAACGACCAGACGACGGTGTTGACGCTGGAGACCTCGTAGGAGCGGAACATCGCCTCCTCGGCGTCCCTGGCCCGCAGGAACTTGATCGGGAAGCGTTCCCAGATCGGGACGGTGAAGGTGCCCAGGATGGACGAGATCACGCCGATGGCGCGGACGATGAGTGGGTAGACGATCCAGACGATCTCGCCGGTCAGGTGGGCCAGGGCGATGCCCAGGATCAGCGTCGAGACGATAGTCACTTCATAGGACTCGAAGATATCTGCGGCCATGCCGGCGCAGTCGCCGACGTTGTCGCCCACCAGGTCGGCGACGACCGCCGCGTTGCGCGGGTCGTCCTCCGGCATGCCTTTCTCCACCTTGCCGACCAGGTCAGCGCCGACGTCGGCGGACTTGGTATAGATGCCGCCGCCGATGCGCATGAAGAGGGCCACCAGCGTGCCGCCGAAGCCAAAGCCCAACAGAGCATCCGGCGCCGCCCGCCCGAAGATCATAAAGATCGCCGTGCCGCCCAACAGCCCCAGGCCATCGGTGAGCATGCCGGTGAACGTGCCGGCGCGGTAGGCCACCGTCAGCGCGCCGTTGTAGTTCAGCCGCAACGCTTCGGCAGCGACGCGCACATTCCCTTCGATGGCCACACGCATGCCCAACTGACCGACGATCAAGGAGAAGCTGGCCCCCAGGATGAACGCCCCTGCCCGCCCCAGGGCGATGATCAACTGCGCCCGGTCGCCGTAGAGCGCCTGCGCCTCACGGGAGGGGGTGACGACATACACGCTCAAGAAGAGCAGGACAACCAACAGGCCCAGGATCGGCAGGATGGTCTTCAACTGGCGGAGCAGGTAGGCATTGGCGCCGACGCGGATGCTATCCCAGACCGCCTGCATCTGTGGGCTGCCCTTGTCGCGGCGGATCGTGTCGCGCCAGAGCCACAGGGCATAGATGAGGCCGGCAAACGCGACGACGATCACCCCCCAAATCATGCTTCTTTCGATGGCGTTGAGCTCACTCACGATGGCCTCCAGAAGAAGGGATTATCTACCAAAGAGGCACAGAGAACACAGAGGAACGCGCTGCCATGATCCCTCTCCCCTCTGTGCTCTCTGTGTCTCTGTAGTTGTCAGCCCGTAGGTACAACGGCCGAAAAGTCCCCCGTCGAAGTTGGCGCATTGTACCCAGTTTTCCCCATCTGTCAACACGGATTTCCGGCACGGATTCCACGCACGTCCCCGCGTCTCCGTGTCCCCGCGTCTCCGTGTCCCCGCGTCTCCGTGTCTCCGTGTCCCCCCGTCACCCCAACAACCGCTCCAGCGCCTGCCTCGACAGCGCCTCCACCTCGTCGTGGATTGAACAGCCATGGCTATCCATCGTCACGACCACGGGGAAGTGTTCGGCGCGGATGACCCAGAACGCCTCCGGGACGCCGAACTCGTCTTTCTTATAGACCGTCAGCACTTCCTTGACCGTGTCGGCGATAAGGGTGGCTGCGCCGCCGACAGCGTGCAGATAAGCCGCGCCGTGCTCCTGGCAGGCGCGCAGGGTGGCCGGGCCCATCCCGCCCTTGCCGATCACCCCGCGCATGCCGAAGTGGGCGATGACGTCGGCCTCGTACGGCTCCTCGCGGATCGAGGTCGTTGGCCCGGCGGCGACGAACTCCCAACGCCCGTCCCGCTGGCGCACCACCGGTCCGCAGTGATAGATGATGCCACCGGCCAACAGCCGCCGCAGCTCCTCGTACAGCGCCCGCTCGCTCTCCGGCACCGCTGTGGCGCGGACGAAGTTTTCGATCATGTACTTGTGCGCCGCGTCCCGGCCCGTGACCATCACACCGGACAGGCGCACGGTATCGCCCACGCGCAGGGCACGAATGTCCGCCTCAGAGATCGGGATCGTCAGATCAACGGTTGTCATCGCTCACCCCCTACACGTAGGTCACCTGGCCGTCGTGCATGTCCATCCGCGCCCGCCGACAGGCCCAGCACATGTAGGCGATGGTGACGAAGTAGCAGGCCGGCAGGCGGTGATAGGTGCCGATCTTGACCCCCAGGACGGTCGTCTGGCCGCCGAAGCCCATCGGGCCGATGCCCAGTTCGTTGCACTCCCTCAGCAACCGTTCCTCCAGCGCGGCCAGTTCCGGCAGCGGGTTGACATCGCCCAGCGGGCGAAAGAGCTGCTCCTTGGCGTGGACGTAGCCGGTGCCGCGGTCGCCGCCGATGGCGATACCCAGCACCCCCGGCGCGCAGCCCTGCCCCTGCGCCCGATAGACCCCGTCCAGCACGACCTTGCGCACGCCCTCCAGGTCGCGCCCGGCATGGAGCGGGTCGTAGGGCAGGGAGTACTGGATGCCGACGTTCTCGCTCCCACCGCCCTTCAGCAGCAGGTCCACCCGCAGCGCGTCCTCCCCCCACTCCGTGAAGTGGATGACCGGGAAGCCGACGCCCAGGTTGTTGCCGCTGTTGCGCCCGTTGAGCGAGTCCACCGCGTTGGGCCGCAGGTAGGAGCGGCGGGTCGCCTCGGCCACCGCTGCCTCGATCTGCGCCCTCAGCTCCCCCGTGCTCATCCCGCGCGGGTGGTAGATATAGAAGATCGGCGTGCCGGTGTCCTGACAGACCGGGGCCGGGCCGCGGCGGGCCAGGGCGACGTTCTCCAGGATGGCGGCCAGGGCGCTCTCGGCAGGCGAGCCGGGTTGCTCACGCTGGCGAGCCGCCTGCAGCGCGCCCTCGATGTCCGCCGGCAGTTCGGTCGAAGCACGGCGGATCAGTTCCACCAGGTGTTCGGTTAGTTCGCTCATGCTGCTCCCTTGTTCAATGGTAACTGCTCACCCTCCCACAGGTACATTCGATATCCCATATCCTGCGCTCACTCCGCCCGTACCCTGAGTGTGGCGGGGGGTGCGATCCGCAGGGGGCCGGACACTGTCACGGCCATCTCGTTCAACTGCATCCAGGCTGCCACAAACAGTCTGGTCGAGTAGTAATGTGTCCGGCCATCGTAAGCGTCGATCAGATAGACCCCGCCCTCGTCATAGCCGGTGGCGATGAACGTGTGCTCCCACTGCACCACGACCGTGGCCGTTCCATCGGCAGAGACCCACGACGCCTTCTCCGGGCGGAGCATCCGATAGGTGGCCCAGATAATGACCGGGCGGCCGGCGGCCAGTTCGGCGCGCAGGCGCTCCAGACCGAACCAGCGATGGGCCTGAGCGTTCAGGCGGTAGAGGCGCAGGGTGGCGGCGACCGGTTCGGCGTAGACGCCGTAGCCGCCAGGCGGCAACGTGCCCGGTGGGTCGTCCACGTCGCCCACGAAGCCCAGGTGGGGGTTATCGGAGCGCGGCAACCGCTCGAAGAATTCCCCCTCCTCCACCGACACACCCCAAAACGCCGCCAGGTCCACCGCCGAGCGTGCCTCGCAGCTCAGGGGGCGGATCTGCCGGTGACCGACCACGCCGGCCACGCTGGCCGACTCCGGCACATCGGGGTCGGCGCGGGCCGTCATCGGCAGCGCCAGGCAGCAGACCAGCGCCAGCAGGCTCAACAGCACCGATCGCCAGGCGTTATTGGCCACGCTCTTTCGCCCGTTCCTCCAGGAAAGCGGAGATCGCCCGCGCCTCCTCCAGCGTCTGGGGGGCGGCGCGGTAGACGGCCATCCCGCGCATATCGGCCTCGACGACCTGCGGATTGGCGGAAAGGAAGCCGGCCAGCGGCACAGGGCTGTTCTGGGCGATGAAGGTCCGGTCCTCCTCCGTGCGTACACGGTTACCCACCGCATAGAGCCGCGACAGGCCCAGGTCGCCGGCCAGTTCGCGGATGCGTCCGGCCACTTCGATGCTGCGCCGCCCCGGCTCGACGACGATCAACATCGCGTCCACCGCCTGGGTAGTCGCCCGGCCCAGGTGCTCCACCCCTGCTTCCATGTCCATCACCATCATCTCGTCGCGGTAGAGCAGCAAGTGGGTGACCAGCGCCTTGAGCAGCGCGCTTTCCGGGCACATGCAACCCGATCCGCCCGCCTCGATGGTGCCCATCTTGAGCAGCCGCACGCCCTCGTGGACGATGCTGAAGCGATCGGGAATGTCGTCCACGCGAGGGGTCAGGCTGAAGAACCCGCCGAAGGTGCCCGGCCTGGCTCCCGTGCGTTCGGCGATCAGCTCCTCCATCTCGGCGATGGGGGTCAGTTGTACAGCCAGGTCAGGCGGGACGCCCAGCGCCGTCGCCAGCCCGCCAGCAGGATCGGCATCAATGGCGATCACCGCGCGGCTCTGTTCGGCGTAGATGTGCGCCAGCAACGCGGTCAGGGTCGTCTTGCCCACCCCGCCTTTTCCGGTCACCGCGATCTTCTGCAATCCGGCCATGACTCTCCTGTCAAACTTTCCCTCTGTGTATCTACCTATCTGTGGCTTATGGGGCGGTCGCCATGTCCACGAGCTGGGCAATATCCAGCACGCGCATGCGCAGCCGCTGCGTGCGGGCGGCCTTGGAGAGCGTGCGCACGCACTGCGGACAGGCGGAGACCAGCATGGTCGCGCCGACCTCGGCGGCCTGGGCCACGCGCTGCGCGGCCACCGCTTGCACCAGCTCGGGATCGAACGTCTCCAGGTCGCCGCCGCCGCCGCAGCAGAGCGCGTGTTCGCGCGATTGCTGCATCTCGACGAAGGTGGCGCCGGGCAACCGACGCAGCACCTCGCGCGGCGGGTCGTACAGGCCGCTCTTGCGCCCCAGGTCGCACGGATCGTGATAGGTAACGACCTCCGGCTTCGCCAGTTCTTTCGGCAGCAACCGGCTCTCGGTGAGCAGATCGCTCAACATCTCCACCGCGTGGACGACCTCGAAGCCCAGTTCGCGGTCGAGCAGTTCCGGGTAGACGTGGCGCCACATGTGGTAGCAGGAGGGACAGGTGGTGACCACGCGGGGCACGCCCAGCGCCTCCATCCGCTCGACATTGTGGCGGATCAACTCCTGGGCCTGCTTCAATTGGCCGGCCATCATCAATGGGAAGCCGCAGCACCATTCGTCGCCGCCCAGGGTGGTGAAGCGCACCCCGGCGCGCCTCAGCACGGTGGCGAAGCTCTGCGGGATACCATAGCTCATCGGGAACATCGCCGAGACACAGCCGACGAAGTAGGCCGCTTCCGCCTGCGCGTCAGCCACCAGCCCCTCCGGCTTCTCGGCCAGGTTCTCGGTCCATGCCAGACGGGACGCGTTATCCTCGCCGGAGACATTGCGATAGGTGCCGATGCGCGAACCGAGCATGCCCAGGGCGCGGATGCCCTTCTGCAACGCCTCGTCCTCGCCCAGTGCCTCCACGCCCCCGGCCAGGTAACGCTCCTGCATCACCTTCTGACGCATCACCTCGACCAGGCGGCGGACGCTGAGGTTGTGCGGACAGTGGGCGGTGCAGGTGTCGCAGCCCAGGCAGCGCCAGATGCTGGCGTCGGTCGAGAGCAGCGGCTCCAGCCCGAACTGCGTCGCCCGCATCATCTGGGCCGGGCGGTAACGCATCGCCATCGCCGTCGGGCAGCCGGAAGAGCAGCGCTCGCACTGGTAGCAGAGGTAAACGTTCTCCCCGCACTCCTCGCGGATGAACTTGGCCAAATCGGTGCTCAGGCTGATCGTCATATCGCTCACCCCACCGCTTCAGCCGGGGCCGGCTCCGCCGGGAAGGTCGGGCGCGGCAGCAGCCCGGCGCCCTCCATGATCGGACGGACAGCCTCTTCCCACTCGATCGCCATGATGTGCACGCCGGCCACGCCCTCGATCTCGCGGATCTCCTGGATCTGCTCGATGCAGATCTGGATCCCTTCCCGCTGCCAGGCTTCCTTGCGGCCCTTTTTGTCCTCTTTGGGGATGCCGGCCACGGCCCCGTCCATCCGAGTGACGTACTCTTCCTGGACGATCATACCGGGCACCTTGTCGCGCATGTACCTGGCTGCCCCGGCGGACTTGAGCGGGCCGACGCCGGCCAGGATGTAGACCTTCTCGTGCAGGCCCGTGTCCACCACCCGCTTCATGAACTCGCGGAAGCGGGGGATGTCGTAGATCAACTGGGTCTGGATGAAATCCACGCCGGCCGCCACCTTCTTGACGAGCCGGTAGGGGCGGAACTCGAAGGGGTCGCCGAATGGGTTGGCCGCCGCGCCGATGAAGAAGCGCGGCCAAACGCCCTTGATCTCATCGCCGCACTGGAAGCGATGCTCGTCGCGCATGTCCCTGACCATGCGGATCAACTGGATCGAGTCCAGGTCGTGCACGTTCTTCGCCGTGGGGTGATTGCCGAAGCTCTGGTGGTCGCCGGTCAGACAGAGAAGATTGCGGGCGCCCAGGGCATAGGCCCCCAACAGATCGGACTGGATCGCCAACCGGTTGCGATCGCGGCAGGTCATCTGGATCGTCGGTTCCAGCCCCTGGCTCATCACCAACACTGCGGAGGCGATGCTGGACATACGGACGATAGCGGTCTGATTGTCGGTGATGTTGACCGCGTCCACCACGCCCTTGAGCAGGTGCGCCTTGTGGACGATCTCCTGCGGGTCGGCGCTCTGCGGCGGGCCCAGTTCCCCGGTAGCGGCGAAGTAGCCTGCCCGCAGGACCTTCTCCAGGTTGCTGCCTGACTTGTAGCCGTTGGTTCGTTCGTCCGCCATCATGCACCTCACTCCCCGGTTTCCAGTTGCAGGTCCTCGCGCACGATCTTGCGCGGGCCACCGTCGCGGCTGCGCGACCAGTTCTTCGGTGGTTGGATCTCCAGCAGCCGCTCCACCTGACCCAACTGCGTCGCTCGCTCCCAGATCAACTGCCATGCGCAGGGGATATCGGGGTTGACCTCACAGACGCCCCGCTGCGACCCCCCGCAGGGGCCGTTCAGGAGCTGCTTGGAGCAGCGGGCGATGGGGCAGATGCCGAAAGTGATGCCCAGGACGCAGTCGCCGCAGGCCTGGCAGCGCTCCTCCCACAGCCCCTGCTTCTCCGGCAGGCCGAGAAAGGTGGTGTTCAGGCCGGGCAGGGTGACCCGATCGGCAAAGCGTTCGTTCATCGCCTGCACGCCGATGCCGCAGGCCAGGCTGAGCACCGCGTCGTAGTCCTGCAGGCGCTCCCGCAGGGGGTCAATGTACTCCCACTCGCACTGCCGCTGCACCGTCGCCTCGTCCACCTCCATCGGGTGACCGTCCAGCTTGCTCTTCATCCGCAGCGCGGAGGCCAGGATGCCCACCTCTTTCTCGCCGCCCGCGAAGCAGACGGTCACGCAGGTGCCGCAGCCCACCACCAGCACCTTGCGGGCATCTCCCAGCAGGTTCATGATCTCTTCCAGGGATTTCTGTTCACCGACAATCATCGCATCCTCCGTACATACGTGTTGCGTGTTACGTGTTACGTGTTGCATGGTCCGTGGCGTGCAGGGGGTTGGGCCCCAGAGCGCGCACCTGTTCGGTCATCTCCTGGACCGCCTCGGCGAACTTGACCGCCATCGCCGAGGACAGATTGACCATCCGCACGCGGTCGCGGCCCAACCCGATCTGTTCCAACAGACCGGCCACATACTTGACCCTGCGCCTGGCATTGATGTTCCCTTCCAGGAAATGACACTCTCCCTCCAGGCAGCCGGCGACCATCACACCGTCTACGCCGCGCTCGAAGGCGTGGAGGATCTCGGTCACCTCCACCCGACCCGTGCACGGCACCTTGACGATGCGGACGTTGGTCGGATAGCGCAGGCGCATCGCCCCGGCCAGGTCGGCCGCCGCGTAGGCGCAATAGCGACAGCAGAGGGCGAGGATCCTTGGTTCGTATGGTGGTTCGCTCATATCATGTCATGGTCCATATCAGGGCTGCATTCCGTATGGGGTCGGATCGTAAACCTCGATCGTGCCATCCCCATCCACATCCACCCACCCGAAGAGCCGTGCGGCAAAGCAGGGATTGCCCAGGTTCCATTCATTCTGGGCCATCGCGCTGCCGTCACCCGTGGGCCACCAGTGCATCCAGCCCAGGTCGTGCGAGAACTCATGGTCGAACAGCGAGCCGGTCAACATATCGGCCAGTGTGAACTCGGGAGTTATGGACCGGTTGCTCACTGTCATGTACAGGTTCACGTCGTCCGGCCCGCTGTGTTGACAGCCGAAAAGCGCGAAACCCAGTCCCCCCCCAGCTCTGCGCAAGGGTCTCGTCGTTGTCCAGATCAACCTGGGCAACGAGGTCGAAATCCATCACATCGAACCCGGTGCGTGACTGGATCTGTTCGGCGGTCAGGAACTCCCCCGGCGCAGGCGGGGGCGGCGGCATGTACGCGCCGGTCAGCTCCAGCGTGATGAGCGGTTCAGAAAGGCCATGCTCGGCAGCGTAGTCGGCGTGCCATTGGTTGGCCCGCTCAGCCGCCGTCTTCAGCGCGTCGAGCGCCATCTCCTGTGTGACAATGGTGTTGCCAAAATCCACAAACACCACCAGCGTTCGATAGTGCCCCACCGGACGGCACATCAGCGACTCGCCATAGTCCGACTCAAGCGCCAACAGGTTGGTCTCGACTCGCCCATCGTCGAACAGGTCAATCTCGTAGATGTGGTCGCCGTCATCGGCCGAGCGCGCCGTAATCGTCAGAGTGTACAGGCCGTTCCCATGCCAGGGACTCCAGTCCAGGTCAGCGCGAAACGGCGTCGTGGACGCGTCGTTGTGTGCCCGGGCCACCTGCAGCCCGACAGACAAGACAGGCAACAGGTGCTTCATCCTCGTGTCTCCTTTCCTCCTTATCTCCGCGTCCCCGCGTCTCCGTGTCTCCGCGTCTCCGCGTCTCCGCGTCTCCGCGTCACACCCCACCAGCCGGCACCGGCTCCAACAGAGCCGCCAGCTTCGTCTCCATCTGTACATCCCGGTAGTGTAGCAGTTGGATCGCCCGCGCCGGGCACTCGCCCACGCACACACCGCAGCCGTGACACTGGGCTGGTTCGATCACTGCCGCACCGACGATGCCTCCCACCCCCGTCAGATCAGCCTGGATGCGCGGAACATGGTAGGGGCAGATGCGCACGCAGGTCAGACAGCCGACACACTTCTCCGCATCCACCTGGGCGATGATCCCGCCCACTTCCAGCGTATCCCGGCCGAGAATGGTCGCGGCCCGCGCCGCCGCCGCCTGCGCCTGGGCCACGCTCTCGCCGAGGAACTTGGGGTAGTGGGCCAGGCCGGCCATGAACACGCCATCGGAGGCGAAATCCACCGGTCGCAGTTTGACGTGCGCCTCCAGGAAGAAGCCATCCAAATCCACCGGCACCTTCAGCCGGGCAGCCAGCTCACGCGACCCCGGCGGCGGGACGACCGGCATGCTCAGCACCAACATATCGGGATGGAGCAGCAGTTCCTGGCCCAGGGACTCTTCCCAGACAGTGATCTCCAGGCCGGAAGCTGAAACCTCCACCTGGGGTTTGCGGTCGAAATCGTAGCGCACGAACAGCACGCCGGCCCGCCGCGCTTCCTGGTAAATGCGCTCCTTGAAGCCGAAGGTGCGCATATCGCGGTAGATCACCACCACCTGGGCCTGCGGCTTGTGGCGTTTGAGCATCAGCGCGTTCTTCAGAGCCGTGGTGCAGCAGATGCGGGCGCAGTACTTCTCCGCCGGGCCGACGCACTGGATCATCACCACCGAATCCGGCAGTCCCTCCCCCTCGGCCAGCTTCTGTTCGAACTCCTGCTGGGTGACGATGCGCGGGTCGCTGCCGTAGCCATACTCCGGGCCGCGGTACTCCACCCCGCCGGTGGCCAGGATCGTCGCCCCGTGGCGCACCTCGAACTCGCCCTCCGGCCCGCGCAGGCGCGAGGTGAAGTTGCCCAGGAAACCGCCGGTCTCCGCCACCTCGGTCTTCAAGTGGACCGTGATCAGCGGTTCCGCTTCGACCTTACCCACCAATTCCTCGGTGTAGGCTTGCGGGTCGAGCCAGATCCGTTCGCCCTCGCCGCTGGCCTCCTGGAGGGAGTGGCGCAGGTAGAGGAGGTTGCCGCCCAACCGCTCGGCCCGCTCGACCAGGTGCACCGGGAAGCCCTGCCGGGCCAGGGTCAGGGCGGCGTTCATCCCCGTCGCCCCGCCGCCAATGACCAGCGCCGCTTTCTCCACCCGTACCTCGGTCTTGTACAGCGGCTCCAGGCAGGCCGCCTTCGCCACGGCCATGCGCACCAGGTCCCTGGCCTTCTCGGTGGCCGCTTCCCAGTGATCCGGATGAACCCACGAGCAGTGGTTGCGGATGTTCGCCATCTCGAACAGGTTGGGGTTCAGCCCGGCCTGGCGGATGGCGTCCTGGAACAGCGGCTCGTGGGTCAGCGGGCTGCACGAGGCGACGACCACTCGATTGAGCTGCCGCTCAGCCGCTACCTCGGTAATGTGGCGGATCGTGTCCTGCGAACAGGTATAGAGATTATGCTCGGCGTGAACGACGCCGGGCAGGGAAGCGGCGTACTCGGCCACCGCCGGCACGTCGAGGAACCCGCCGATGTTCGACCCGCAGTGACAGATGAACACACCGACGCGCGGCTCCTCGTTGCGGATGTCCCGCTCCGGCACGTAGTCCGCCTCGCGGGTGCAGGTCCAGCGCGCCGGGGCCAGCAGCGCCCCCGCCAGCCCGGCCGCTCCGCTGGCCTCGACGACCGATTCGGGGATGTCCTTCGGCTCACGGAACGGGCCGAGGGCGAAAATACCCGGTCGGCTGGTCTGCAACGGGGCGAAGGG
>DAOTYW010000198.1:0-13872 GCA_034434755.1 Anaerolineae bacterium
ACTGCCTACCGTCCGCGGCGCTGAGCCCTCACCCCAACCCCTACGGCGGGGGCCAGGGGGTGGGGTGAGGGGCCGGCACACCGGCCCTGCCAGCATCAGGCCTGGTAAAGGGTAGGCAGTTACATTCGGGGAACGAATTGAGCGGATGCGGAACACTGCGGTTGTGCATATCCGTTCAATCCGTTCGGAATCCGTTGACAGCACTTGTCAGACGCCCGGATTATGGTATAATATGCCCAACCGCGGGCGTGGTTCAGTTGGTAGAACGTCTCCTTGCCAAGGAGAAGGTCACGGGTTCGAGTCCCGTCGCCCGCTCCTTTCTTCAGGCGACGTAGCCAAGTGGTAAGGCAAGGGTCTGCAAAACCCTCATTCGCCGGTTCAAATCCGGCCGTCGCCTCTCCCAAATATGTTGTGCAGTTCATCTCCCTGGAGAGTATCGGCAACCTGATTGTGCCCTGACGTAACGTCCGGGACGAAATCCAGGCCCCCTTGGGGGCTGACACTCAGCCCCCAAGGGGGCTTTCCCATCATCCAGTATGCCATACCAACTCGACACCCAATTGGATCAGGCTCAGGCCGAGCGCGAACTCGGCAAGGCGTGGGAGAAGTTACGGGAAGAGCGGCGGACTCTGACCTGCGGATCATTGGGTTGTGGTACGTTCCTGCTGATCGTCACCCTCGCCGTTTTCGTTATCTTCCACGAAGAACCGATTTTCGGCATTGTTGCGTTGATCGCCAGTGTCCTCTTCATGGCACTGGCGGTTGTCGGTGGCAAGAGCCATGTGGACCGTGCGCAGAGGCAGGTGGATCTCTACCAACGCAGGATCGAAAGACTGCGACAAGCAGCGGCAGTGCCTGACAGGAACACCGGGCCAGCGCAGCGCGAGGCCTCGACCGCGCCGCCGATTCAGGCCACCTGGCCAGCCCAGCGACAGGACTGCTCATTGGTAATGGTCTCTTGCTCTCTCGACCGAGCATCGGCCGTCGCCAGCCTGCAGAGTGAGATGGAAATGGGGGCTGAGGAAGCCAACGTCCTGCTGGACGGAATGCCCTGCACGTTGAGGGAACGCATCTCCTGCGATGCCGCCGATCTGATCGCCAAGCGGCTACGGAAGAAGGGTTTCGACATCGAGGTCATATCTACGCGATAGGTGCCTGCTCAGATCACCCTCCCGCAGGTTCGGAAGTGACCGAGACACGAATCGGAGTGGCCACTGAAGTGCGATTTGGGCTGCCAATTGTGCCCAAACCTGCGGGAGGGTGAGCAGTTACCGCGATAGGACGATGGTGCATGGGAGACAAGAAACAGTACTTCGAACAGGAAGCCAAGAAGACGCAGGAACAGATCTCGGAGTGGCAACTCAGCCTCTGGCTTACTTTCTTCATCTTCGTGTGCGGTTCTCTAGGCTGCGGAGTGGCGGCGGCTCTGCTCATCCCTGGCGCCGGGCCGATGATCGCTGTCATCGCCATCGGCCTGGGAGTGCTGGTGTTTGTCTATCAGGTGGTTCGCGTCCAGATTCACAAATCGCGGCTGCAGCAGGAACTGTCCACCCTGCAGAGGTACGGGGACATGGCGGGCACGCTGCAGGGCCAACCGGAGAGGACGGCGCAGGGCACGTCGGCGCCAGCGGCGAGGGAAGCCTACCGCGTAGTGATGCGGTCCCTCCCTGGAGACAGAAACGAGGCGATCTCGCACCTGTGTGACGAGCTCGACCTGGATCCCTCAATGGCAGCACAACTCGTGGACCACCTGCCGGCAGAGCTGTTGTCCGACGCTTCGCTGGATGCGGCAACGCTTACGGCCAGGAGGTTACGCGGTCTGGGATTCACAGTGGATATCGTTCGCGGTTAGCGAGCCGGGGCGGTGGCGAAACGGCAGACGCCGGGGACTTAAAATCCTCTGTCCGCAAGGACGTGTGGGTTCGAATCCCACCCGCCCTACTGCCAAAGTAAAGGAGCAGGGGAGCAAAGGCACAAACCCCCCGCTGCTCCTCTGTTCCCCTGTCCCTTGACCTAAACTCTTTCTGGAGGAATACCATGCGCTTTCCCGCCGTTCTCCTGGTGACTTTCGTGCTGATGGTGCTCCTCGCCCCGGCTAGCCTGTCGGCCCCACCATCTCCTACGCCCGTGCCGCCACAGCCGTTCGCCTTCACCGACCGCTACCCCGCCGAAGTGACCCTCACCAGCCCGGCGATGCTCTCGCGGCTGGTCAACTCCGGCGTGGACGTGGCGGACGTGCGGGCTCTGTTCCCCGGCCACTCCTTCCCTGCGCCCGATGACCCCTTCGAGCCGCTGGTCGCTACCGTTTATGTCAACTCGGAGGAGGCTCGGCGGTTGGCTGACCTGGGCCTGGTCGTCCGACCGATCCCCAACCCCGGCCCGGAGGCCTGCTCCGGCTGGCCTACCTACGCCCAATTCGTCTCCCGCATGCAGGCCATCGCCACCGCCCACCCGGACATCGTGCGCATGACCTCCATCGGCCAGTCGGTGCAGGGGCGCGAGCTGTGGGTGCTGGAGATCAGCGACAACCCCGACGTCGAGGAGAATGAACCGGAGTTCCGCTACGTCAGCACCATGCACGGCGTCGAGGGCGTCGGCACGGAGACGACCATCCGCCTGGCCGAGCTGCTGACCGACAACTACGGCACTGACCCCTACTACACGATGCTCGTGGACGAAATGGAAATCTGGCTCTGGCCGATCTTCAACCCCGACGGCTACGAAGCCTGCACCTACGCCAACGCCCACGGGGTCAACCTGAATCGCAATTTCCCCGACCGTTTCAATGACCCGCTGGACGATCCCACGGGCCGCGAGCCAGAGACGCAGGCAGCGATGAACTGGGTCTACGGTCACCGCTTCGTGATGGGCGCCAACTACCACACCGGCGCGCGGGTGGTCAACATCCCCTGGGACGCGACTGCCCCCAGTGACCCACCCGCCAACCCACCCGTCTACGCCCCGGACGACGCCATCTTCTACGAGTACGGCGTCGGCTACGCCCAACGCAATTCGATGATCTGGAACGGCGGTTTCCCCAACGGCATCACGCGCGGTTGGGCGTGGTACCAGATCTGGGGCGGCATGCAGGACTGGGCTTATCACTGGCATAGCGAGCAGCACGTGACCATCGAACTCTCCGATAGCCAGCCGCCGCCTTACAGCCAGATGGACACCTACTGGGAGGCCAACCGCGCGGCGATGCTCTGGTGGATGGAGCGCGTGCTGACCGGCGCGCGCGGCCTGGTCACCGACGCGAACACCGGCGCGCCGCTGGATGCCACGGTGGACGTGGTGCAGATCGGCAAGCCGGTGCGCACCGACCCCGACGTCGGCGACTACCACCGCATGCTCCTCCCCGGCAGCTATACCCTCGTCGCCAGCGCCTACTGCTACGAACCGCAGTCCGCCGAGGTGACCGTCATCTCCGGCACGGCGACGGTGCAGGACTTTGCGCTCGTCCCGGCGGGCCACTGGACGGTGCAGGGGACGGTGACGGAGGCGGGCACGGGCCGGCCGCTGGCGGCGACGATCGAGATCCTCGGCGCGCCGATCACCGCCACGACGAACCCCGCCACCGGCCACTACGCCCTCGGCCTGTGCGCCGGCACCTACACGATGTCCGTCTCCGCCCCGCAGCACCGCCCGCAAGAGCGCCCGATCGTCGTGGACGGCGACCAGGTGCAGGACTTCAGCCTCGAACCGTCGCCCTGCACGTTGCTGGTGGACGACGACGAGGGGCAGAGTTACCAGACGTATTACCAGAACGCGCTGACCGCCGCCGGCCAGGAGTACGAAACCTGGACGGTGACGGCGGGCGGCAGTCCCACCGCCGCCGACCTGGCCCACTATGGTCGGGTGGTCTGGCTGACCGGCAATGACTATGACACAACGTTGACCTCTGCCGATCAGGCCGCGTTGGCGACCTACCTGGACGGCGGCGGGCGGCTCTTCATCTCCGGCCAGGACATCGGCTACGACATCCGCACGTCGGCCTTCTACGGCACCTACCTGCACGCCCAGTACGTCGCCGACGACACGGACGACACGACCCTCACCGGGCTGGGCTTCCTATCGGGGGCCGACGTGACCATCGCCGGCGGCGACGGGGCGGACAACCAGACCTATCCCAGCCAGATCAACCCGATCAACGGCAGCAGCGCGGTCTACCAGTACAGCCCCAGCGTCTACGGAGCGGTGGCCTACAGCGGCACGCACCGCGTGGTCTACTTCGCCTTCGGCTTCGAGGGGATCAACAACCAGCCCAGCCGCACCGAGGTCATGTCGCGCACGCTCGCCTGGCTGGGCGGCTGCGAACTGCCGCAGCCGGAGTACGGGGTCGTCGCCGCCGACAGCGAGCGGGTGGGCGCGCCCGGCGCGACGGTCACCCACACCCTCGTCATCACCAACACCGGCACCGTCTCCGATAGCTACGACGTCGCTCTGACGCCGGGTGACTGGCCGGCCACCCTGCTGGACGCCCAGGTCGGGCCGTTGCAACCGCTGGCGAGCGGGCAGGCTCGCGTGGTGGTGCACATCCCCGCGCAGCCGGCCACCGCCACCCTGCTGGCCAGCGACGTCTTCACCCTGGCGGTGACCTCGCAAGCCGATCCGCAGGCAAACGCACAGGCGCACGGCAGCACCCACGCCGTGGCCGACCTGTCGCTGACGCTGACCGTCGAACCGGAGAGCCAGGCGGGGACGAACGGCCAGACGGTGACCTACACGCTCTTCGTCACCAACAGCGGCGACTACACCGACACCTATGCCCTCTCGGTGAGCGGCAATACCTGGGCCACGTTCGTCAGCCCAGCGCAGACCCCGCCGCTGGGGCCGGGTGAGGTGGCTACGACCTGGGTCGCGGTGAACATCCCATCCGGCCCGGTCGGGGCGGCGGACACGGCGACGGTCCGCGCTACCTCCGGTTGGAATGCGCAGGTCTACGGCGAGCGCGCGCTGACCACGACCCGCGCCGGTTGGTCGCTGTTCCTGCCGGTCGTGCTGCGGATGGCGCCGTAGGGGATGCGGAGACACGGAGACGCGGGGACGCGGAGACGCGGGGACGCGGGGAATATGGAGAGGACGAGGTTCCCGTCGGCGGTGCACCTGTTCCTGATCCGGCGGGGCAAGGTGCTGCTGCGCCGCTTCGACACCGGCTACGAGGACGGTAAGTACCGCGTCGTCGCCGGGCACCTGGAGGGCGGCGAGACGGTCAGGGCAGCGGCGATCCGCCTGCGGGCGGGAGCATCGGGACGGCGCGGATCGAGGCGGTGAGGGACGAGGCCTGGCGGGCCGGCGGCTGCGGCTGAGCACGACTGACAAGATCGAGCTGGAGATGGGATGGTAGGGGCGAGTCGCCGCCTCGCCCCTACAGGACCTCGATCTCCCAATCCACCACCTGCAGGTCGGGGCGGTTGGTCTCGATCCAGCGCACCGCCATCTCCAGCACGTTGTGCACCCGCCCCGGCTCGTTGGCGACGGCCGCCAGGCCAATGACCGCCGACTGCCATGTGTCGTTGAGGTCTACCTCGGCGGCGGAGACGTTGAACTCCTGGCGCAGCCGGTTCAACAGCGGTTTCAGGCTGCTGCGTTTGCCCTTCAGCGAGTCATTGCCAGGCAGGTGCAGCTCCACCCGGCAGAGGCCGACGACCATTGTATCTCTCCTTTGCCCTCACCTCTGCCCCTCCCCTCTCCCGCTTGCGGGAGATGGGAGGGGCAGGGGGAGGGGTGAGGGTATCAACATATCTCAGCCTTCTCGCCGCACCAGGATGCGGTGGACAGTGACGTCCCGTCCGCCGAAGCGGTACTTGTAGGGCTCGTTCCCACGCAAGAAATCGTAGACCCGTCGTCCCTGCGCGATGGCGTGGCGGATGAGGAAGCCGGTCAGGACAATGCCCGCGCCCAGGCCAGGGTCGGCCTGCCAGTCCAGCCCAGAGTTGTAGACCAGGACGCGGTCGTTGTAGACGAAGTTGAAGTAGGCGGCAAGCTTCGTCCCGTCCAGCTCCAGGAAGGCCAGCTCCAGCCAGCCGGCGTCGAAGGTCATGCGGGCCAGCTCGCGGAAGAAGCCGCGCATCGTCGGGGTGAGGAAAGCATCCTTGGCCTGGCTGCTGCGGGCCATCAGGGTCAGGAAGTCCTCCACCGCCGCCTCCAGGTCGTCCTGCGGGCCGACGATCCACCAGCGCAGCCCCTCGGCGGCCTCGGCGCGGCGCAGCTTGCGGCGCAGCTCGTGACGGTCCTTCCCATCCAGCGCGGCCAGGTACTCCTCCCAGCTTCCCGGCAGGTGGACCAGCGGGCAGACCTCCTGCACTTCCGTCTCCACCGTCCAGCCGCGGGCGCGGGCCAGCGCCGGCAGCAGCCGCAGGGTGGGCGAGTCCTGATGGACGTTGCACAGGTCGAGCGCGCGCCAGGCCGGGGCATCGCGGCCGGCCAGGAAATCGAGCAGCGCCGCCAGCACCTCTTCCTCGCGGCCGGGCGCGGCGATCCAATCGAGGTAATCGGAGACCTCCGCGCAGCCGACCGTGTGCAGGATGCGCCCGCCGTCGGTCCACTCGACGCCGAACAGCGGCGCGATGCCCAGCAGGTCGCTTCCCTGGCGGGCAGTCAACACGGTCAGCTCGCCCTGCCCCAGGTGACGCCACCAGGTGCGCTTATAGAGCGGGGTGAGGAAGAGCGTGTCCATCGCCGAGCGGTGGAGCAGAGCGGTCCATTCGTCGGCAAGGTCGTCGAAGACGTCTGGACTATGACAAGACGTGATGATCATAGGCCTCTCCCGTTCGCATCGCGCGGCGCTAAACCGCCGCGCTCGAAGCTTGCCCCCGCTGCGCGGGCTCCCGCCCAGCCCCGAAGGGGCTTCCGCTGTGAGCCGCGGGGTTCACCCCGCGGCGATGGCGTCTGCAACCGCCGCGCTCGAAGCTTGCCCCCGCTGCGCGGGCTCCCGCCCAGCATCGCGCGGCGCTAAACCGCCGCGCTCGAAGCTTGCCCCCGCTGCGCGGGCTCCCGCCCAGCCCCGCAGGGGCTTCCGCTTTGAGGGGTTCACCCCGCGGCGGTGGCGTCTGCAACCGCCGCGCTCGAAGCTTGCCCCCGCTGCGCGGGCTCCCGCCCAGCCCCGCAGGGGCTTCCGCTTTGAGCCGCGGGCTTTAGCCCGCGGCGATGGCGCCTGCAACCGCCGCGCTCGAAGCTGGCCCCCGCTGCGCGGGCTCCCGCCCAGCCCCGCAGGGGCTTCCGCTGTGAGCCGCGGGGTTCACCCCGCGGCGATGGCGCCTGCAACCGCCGCGCTCGAAGCTTGCCCCCGCTGCGCGGGCTCCCGCCCAGCCCCGAAGGGGCTTCCGCTTTGAGCCGCGGGCTTTAGCCCGCGGCGATGGTCTCCTCCCATTTCTCCAGCGCGGGAACCACCGCGCCGTCGCGGTGTCGCTCTTTCTGCTCCCTCACGTATCGCACCACCCAGGCCAGCTGTCGTTCTCCAAATGTGATCACGCCATATCTTGCCTGCCAGGCGAAGCTCCCGTTCAGTAGCGCTTCGTTCAGATCGTGCGAACTGCTTCCCTTGAGCCGGGCGACGAAATCAGAGAGGGCCACGGAGGGCGGGATCGAAGCCACGAGATGCAGATGATCGCCGGCAGCGTTCACCGCATGGACGATGGAGTTCATCGCACAGGCCTTGCCGATCAGGTAGCCGAACAATCGCTCCTCGACTCGAGCCGTAATGATTGGCTCTCGCTCCCTCGTCGCCCAGACAAAGTGGTAGTACAAACGCCAATAGGACATCGGAGCCTCCCTGTGACTGCTTTGTGAGATGTCCAAAGTGACGACCTACGGAGCCCACAACCCTCCCGTCTCCTCCATCCAATCCGCGATCCGTTCGACCGCCCGCGGCACGTCGTTGTCGGAGATGTCCAGCTCCAATGTCGGCAGGATGGATTCGCCGACCAGTCGCCGCAGCAGCTCCTGCTCGCGCCGGAAGCGGTCCAGGTCGTCGTACTGCGACGGGTTGCCGGAGACCTTCAGCCGTTCGGCGCGGGCGGCCGCGAACGATTCCGCCGTCCGCGTGCAGAAGACCAGCCGGAAGCCCAGCGCGGCCAGCCGCTCCTCCAGCCAGCGGAAGTCGTAGTCCTTGCCGTACGCCTGCAGTTGGTAGGCGCGGGTGGAGATGTGGAAGCGATCCACGATCCACGAGTAGTAGCGCAGCAGCTCGAACAGCCGCGCCCAGGTGCGATACGTCTCCAGCGCCTGCGCCTCCTCCTGCGGCTCGAAATTGATCAGGCCGCGCCCCCACGGGAAGTTGGTGAAGCCGCACCACTCCGCCGAGACGATGGGGGAGTGGTAGCGGTAGCGGCGCGGCCCGACGATGCGCGGGTGCTCGTTCAGGGCGAAGACGATCTCGGTCTTGAAGGTCAGGCGGGTGCCTTCGAGGATGATCTTGGGACAGAGTTTGGACATGGCCCCGATTATAGGAACTTGGGCGGTTTTGTCAACGACGCGGCGCGGTGTATAATATCGGCGTGCATGCGCTCATCGTCAACGCCGATGACCTGGGACGGACGCCGGGGGTGAGCGAGGGCATCCTGCGCGCCTACCGCGACGGCATCGTCTCCAGCACGACGGTGATGGTCAACCTGCCGGGGGCGGAGGAGACGGTGCGCCGGGCGCGGGAGGCGGCGCCGCGGCTGGGGATCGGCATCCACCTCAACCTGACCGCCGGCCCGCCGGTGCTCCCACCCCAGGCGATCCCTTCCCTGGTCGGGCGCGATGGGTGGTTCTACCCCATTCACGCGTTCGTGAACCGGCTGGCGGCGCTGGACCTCGAGCAGGTGCGGGCAGAACTGACCGCGCAGATCGAGCGCTTCCGCGCCTGGGGCGGCGAGCCGACCCACCTGGACGCGCATCACCACGCGCCTTACCTGGCGCCGAGGCTGTTCGAGGTGCTGGCCGGGCTGGCCGCCCGCTACGGCCTGCCGATCCGCTATCCCTGGCCGCGCGAAGCGGTCGGCGCGGACGAGCTGGCCCGGCTGGCCCAGGCGCACCGGCTGCCGCCGGAAGCGCTGCCCGCCGTCGTCGCCGGCTGTCGGGCGATCTTCGACGAGTGTGACCTGCGCGCGCCCGACCGCTGCCTGCTCTCGTTCTACGGGTCGGGGGCGACGCTGGAGCACCTGCTGGAACTGATCGCCGGGCTGCCGGAGGGGGTGAGCGAGCTGATGACGCACCCCGGCCTGGCCGACGCCGACCTGGTCGCCCAGAGCGGTTACGCCGGGCAGCGCGAGCAGGAGCTGGCCGCGCTGACCGACCCCCGGGCGCGGGAGGCGCTCGCCGCCGCCGGCGTGCGGCTGGCCTCGTTCGCGGTTCTGGAGGAGGGATGAGCACACAGTTCGTCGGCCAATCGGTGGCGCGGGTGGACGCGCGGGCCAAAGTGACCGGCCAGGCGCTCTTCCCGGGCGACTTCTCGCTGCCGGGGATGCTGCACGCCAAACTGCTCTTCGCCGGACGCCCCCACGCCCGCGTCCTGCACATTGACACGAGCGAGGCCGAGGCCGTGCCCGGCGTCGTGGCGGTCTTCACCGCCCGCGACGTGCCGGTCAACGAGTACGGCCTGCAGACCCCCGACCAGCCGGTGCTGTGCGGGCCCGGCTCGGCCAGGCCCGGCGCCGATGTGGTGCGTTGGGTGGGCGACCAGGTGGCGCTGGTCGTCGCCGAGACGGAAGAAGCTGCCGCCCGCGGCCGCGAGCGGGTGCGCGTGGCGTACGAGGACCTGCCCGTCGTGACCGATCCCTTCGCCGCCCTGCAGCCCGACGCGCCGCAGCTCCATCCCTACCGCCTGCCCAGCGAGTTCCACCCGGAGCTGAATGGGCTTACGGATAACCGCATCTGTCACCACCAGATCCGCAAGGGGGACATGGCCGCTGGCTGGGCCGCCGCCGAGGTGGTGGTCGAGGGCGAGTACTATACCCCGCCGCAAGAACACGCCTACCTCCAGCCGGAGGCCGGCCTGGCCTACATAGACGAGGAGGGCCGCGTGACCGTGGTGGTCGCCGGGCAGTGGGCGGTGGAGGACCAGCGCCAGATCGCCCACGCGCTGGCGCTGCCGATGGAGCAGGTGCGGGTGATCTACCCGGCCATCGGCGGGGCCTTCGGCGGACGGGAGGACATGTCCCTCCAGATCGTCCTGGCGTTGGCGGCGTGGAAGCTGCGCCGACCGGTCAAGATGGTCTGGAGCCGCCAGGAGTCCATCGTCGGTCACTGCAAGCGCCATCCGATGTGGCTGCGCGGCCAGCTGGGCGCGACCCGCGACGGGAAGCTGGTCGCCGCCGAGGTGCGCGTCATCGCCGACGGCGGGGCCTACTGCTACACGACCAACAAGGTGCTGGGCAACACCACCGTCACCTGCAGCGGGCCGTACGAGATCCCCAACGTCTGGGTGGACGTGGACGGCGTCTACACCAACAACCCGCCGGGCGGGGCCTTTCGCGGCTTCGGCGCGCCGCAGGGCATCTTCTTCGCCGAGACGCAAATGAACAAGCTGGCCGAGGCGCTGGGGATGGATCCGGTCGAGCTGCGCATGCGCAACCTGCTCCGCCCGGACAGCCTGACGGCGATGGGCACGCCGCTGCCCGGCGGGGTCAGCCTGGTGGAAGTGACCGAACGCTGCGCCGAGGCCGCCGGCTGGCGCAGGACTCCGGCGGGTTGGGTGAAACCGTCGCCAATCGCAGATCGCAGATCGCTTATCGCGGATCGCTTATCGCAGGATATGAACAATCCGCAACCCGCGATAGGCGATGAGCGATTCGCGATTCGCGATAGGCGATCCGCGATACGCCGAGGAATCGGTTTCGCCGTCGCCTTCAAGAACGTCGGCTTCTCCTTCGGTTACCAGGAGAACTGCTGGGCGAAGATCGAGCTGCGGGGCAGGGCCGAGATCGAGGAGGCGGTGGTGTCCATCGGCAGCGCCGACGTCGGCCAGGGCAGCCACACCGTCATCCGCCAGATGGCCGCCGACGCGCTGGGCGTCGCCCTGGAGCGGGTGCGCCTGCAGGTGGCCGACACGGCCACCAGTCCCGGCAGTTCCGGCTCCGTCTCCGCCTCGCGCATGACCTTCATGGCCGGCAACGCCGTCCGTGAGGCGGCCGCGGCGGTGCTGGAGCGCTGGCGGGCGGAGGAGCGCCCGGCGGTGGCCGAGGCCACCTACCTGGCCCCCAGGTCCACCCCCTTCGACCCACAGACCGGTCACGGCACGCCCAACTTCGCTTACGGCTACGTCGCCGAGGCGGTCGAAGTCGAGGTGGACACCGAGACCGGCGGGCTGCGCGTCTGCCGCGTCGTCTGCGCCGACGACGTCGGCAAGGCGGTCAATCCCCAGCAGGTCGCGGGCCAGATCGAGGGCGGGGTAGTGCAGGCGCTGGGTTGGGCGACGATGGAGAACTTCATCACTCAGGGGGGCCGCGTCGTCACCGACCGCCTGAGCACCTACCTGATCCCCACCGCGCTGGACGTGCCGGACATCGTCGAACCGCTGATCATCGAGATCGCTGACCCGCGCGGGCCGTGGGGGGCGCGTGGGATGGGCGAGATGCCGTTCATCCCCCTGGCCCCGGCCCTGGTCGCCGCCATCCACGACGCCACCGGCATCTGGTTCGACGAACTGCCGCTGACGCCGGAGCGGGTGTTGCGGAGATTGGAGGCTGGAAGTTAGAGGTTGGAAGTTGGAGGTTGGAAGTTGGAGGTTGGAAGTCAGAGGTTGGAAGTTGGAGGTTGGAAGTTGGAGGTTGGAAGTCAGAGGTTGGAAGTTGGAGGTTGGAAGTTGGAGGTTGGAAGTTAGAGGTTGGAAGTCAGAGGTTGGAAGTTGGAGATTGGAAGTTAGAGGTTGGAAGTCAGAGGTTGGAAGTTGGAGGTTGGAAGTTAGAGGCTGGAAGTTGGAAATCGGAGGGAGGTTGGAAAGCAAACCCATAGGCTGACTTGCATACTTGCATACTTGCATTACTTGCATTACTTGCCCACTTGTATACTTACCCACTTTCCAGGAGGCACCGATGCCCTACAACGAAGACCGAGTCCTGGTCACGCTGCTGAACAACTGGCGCGATTTCGAGATCGCCCGCGACGAGGGGTGGTATCGCATCCCGCTGCGGAGCGCCCCGCCCAGCACTACCGAAGCCGCCGTGCTGGCCTTCTACTTCACCCGCGTCTTCGATGAGGAGAAGTGGGCCATCCACTGGTACGGGCCGGTGCGCGGGCACGAGCTGGTCCGCCGGCGCGACCTGTTGCCGGGCGAGCCGGACCATCCCCGCGCCGACGAGCCGTACTACAAACTGCAGTTGGGCCCGCTGGTGAAGCTGGAACGGCCCATTCCCAGCCTGCGTTGGCGGCGAATCACCTTCATCGAGACCTCGTGGGATCGCTTCGTCGCCGCGCAGGAGATCAACGACCTCTACGCTTCCAGCGCCGACGGCTTCTTCGTCACGCTCAAGGAGGCCGGTTTCTGGCCGGAGCGAGAGTTCGAGTTGCGCGAGGGCGGGGAGACCTATCGGGTGGACCTGGCGATCCCCTGCGATCGCGGCACGGTCGCGATCTGCTTGGGCGAGCGTCCGGCCCCGCCCGCCGCCCTGCGCCAACCCGACCTGGCGGCGGTGTGGGCGGCGGTCGAGCGGCTGGGCGGCGAGCAGCGCCCGTAGGGCGGGCCGGCGGCCCGCCGCAGCCGGGCGGTGAATCAGGGAGAGTGTAGGAGTAGCCCATGCCCACGAGCACAGTCGAGACCTTCAAGGCCGAACGGGAGAGTCTGAACGAGATCGTGAGAAAGTATAGCGGCCAGGCCATCAAGCGCTTCATCAGCCTCGATGGACAGGTCTACCGTCCCGGCGCGCTGCCGGCGCGGACGAAGGAACTGCTGGGCCTGGTGGCGTCGCTGGTGCTGCGCTGCGACGACTGCATCAAGTACCACATTATCCGTTGCCATGAAGAGGGAGTCAGCAGTGCGGAGCTGGACGAGGCGCTGGCGGTAGGCCTGGTCGTCGGCGGCTCGATCGTCATCCCGCACCTGCGCCGCGCCCTGGCCGCCTGGGACGAGCTGCAGCGCAGTTGAGGCGAGGAGGTAGACATGCTCATCACCCACGCGCGACTGGCGACCCTGGGGACGGAGCCCCAACTGATCGAGGACGGCGCGCTGCTGATCCGGGGTCAGACCATCGCCGAAGTGGACACGACGGCGAGCCTGGCGACCCGCTATCCGCACGAGGAGCGCTGGGACGCCGATGGTCAACTGGTGCTGCCGGCGGCCATCTGCGGCCACACCCACTTCTACGGCGCGTTCGCCCGCGGCATGGCCGTCCCCGGCGAACCGGCGGTCAACTTCCCGCAGATCCTGGAGCGGCTGTGGTGGCGGCTGGACAAGGCGCTCACCCTGGAGGACGTGCGCTACTCGGCGCTGGTCTGCCTGGTGGACGCCGTCCGTCACGGCACCACGACCCTGATGGACCACCACGCCAGCCCGAACGCGATCGAGGGCAGCCTGGACGCCATCGCCGGGGCGGTGGAGGAGGCCGGCCTGCGCGCCAGCCTGTGCTACGAGGTCACCGACCGCGACGGCCCTGATCGCGCCCGCGCCGGAATCGCCGAGAACGTGCGCTTTGCCCATCAGGTGGAAGTCCAGGGTCCCAGGCCCGAAGTCCAACCTCCAATCTCCAACTTCCCACTTCTCGCTTCCTCTTTCGGTCTGCACGCCTCCCTGACCCTCTCGGACGAGACACTGGCCGACTGTGTGGCGGCGGCGGGCGAGGCCGGGCTGGGCTTTCACGTCCACGTGGCCGAGGACGGGGCCGACCAGGAGGACAGCCTGCGCAAGAGCGGCCAGCGCGTGGTGCAACGGTTGCGCGCGGCCGGGGTGCTGGG
>DAOTYW010000199.1:0-2045 GCA_034434755.1 Anaerolineae bacterium
GAGTTGTGGCGCGGAGCGCATGACGGTGGGAGGGTGGGGCGCGGCATGGCGCCGGGGCGGGGCCGGTTGTTGCAAGGTATTGGGGGCGGGGGAGAAAGAGTTTCGGTGTCGATGTCACGGCTGGCGGTTGGCGTTTGGGGAGGTGAGAGAAGATGAGCGGGGCGCGGGTAGAGAGGGCGAATGGAGTACGAACCGAAGTAATTGCAGTCATTCCTGCGCGGGGCGGCTCAAAGGGGATTCCCGGCAAGAACCTGCGCCAGGTGGGCGGGATTCCGCTGGTCGCGAGGGCGGTGAAAGCGGCCCTGAGGGCAGAACCGGTTCGAAGAGTGATTGTCTCAACCGATGACGAGGCCATCGGGAAGGTGGCGCTGGAGGCCGGGGGAGAGGTGATTTGGCGGCCCGCGGAATTGAGCGGGGACCAGGCGGCCTCGGAGCTGGCGCTTCTGCACGTGCTGGAGCATCTTGAGGCGGCGGAGGGCTACCGGCCGGACATATTGCTCTTTGTGCAGTGCACCTCGCCGTTCATCGCGCCGGAGGACCTGGAAGGCGTGGCGAGGCTGGTCGGGGAGGAAGGATACGACAGTGCGTTTACGGGTTGGCGGACCCACGGGTTTCTTTGGCGGCGCACGACAGAGGGAACCATGGAGGGTGTGAACCACGACAAGACTGCCAGACCGATGCGGCAGGCGCGCCCGCCGGAGTATCTGGAGACGGGCGCTGCCTATGCGATGAGGGTGGAAGGATTCCTGCGAGCGCGCCATCGCTTCTTCGGGCGAACCGGGGTTTATGAAGTGCCAAGGGTGAGAGCGTTGGAGATCGACGAGCCGGAGGACTTGCGCATGGCGGAGGCGCTGGCGCCCCTGGCGGATGGCGGATTGGCGGAGTGCTGGCTTCCGCGGCGGACGCGAGCGGTGATTTTCGACTTCGACGGTGTGTTGACAGACAACCGGGTATTGGTGATGGAGGATGGCCGGGAAGGGGTGCTGTGCAGCCGGGCGGACGGGATGGGAATCGAGCTTCTGCGGCGCGCCGGGATCGAATGTCTGATCCTGTCGAAGGAGAGGAACGGGGTGGTGGCTGCCCGGGCAAGAAAGCTGGGCATTGATTGTGTGCAGGGCGTCGACGACAAACTGCCGGCGATGCGGGGATGGCTGGAGAAGAAAGGGATTGCCCTTGCAGATTGCGTGTACGTGGGCAACGACGTGAACGACATCGAGTGTCTGAAGGCCGCCGGATGCGGGGTGTGCGTGGCGGACGCCTACCCTGAAGCGATCCGGGCGGCGAAGGTGGTGTTGCGGTCGAGCGGGGGCGAAGGAGCGGCGCGGGAGTTGTGCGAAAGAATTCTGGAGGCGATGGCGCATGATTGAAACGGTCCGGATTGGCGGGCGCGAGGTTGGCGCGGGGAAGCCGGTATTTGTGGTGGCGGAGATCGGGATCAACCACAACGGCAGCGTGGATCTTGCGAAAAAGCTGATCGACGCGGCTGCAGTGGCGGGGTGCGATGCGGTGAAGTTCCAGAAAAGGACGCCGGAGCTTTGCGTGCCGGAGCACCAGCGCAACCTGATGCGGGAAACGCCCTGGGGGGTGATGAGCTACCTGGAATACCGCCGCCGGCTGGAGTTTGACGAGGACCAGTTCGGGGAGGTTGTGGGCTATTGCCGCGCGCGCGGGATCCTGTGGTTTGCGTCGAGCTGGGATGAGGAGTCGGTGGAATTTGTGGAGCGTTTCGACCCGCCGTGCCACAAAGTCGCTTCCGCCTGCCTGACGGACGCCGCGTTATTGCAGCGGCTCAGGAAAACAGGCCGGCCACTGATCGCGTCGACGGGAATGAGCACGATGGAAGAGATTGGGCAGGCGGTTGCGCTGCTGGGGCGGGAACGGCTGATCCTAATGCACACGACAAGCACGTACCCGTGTGCCCCCCATGAGCTGAACCTGCGAATGATTCCGGCGCTGCGGGAGAGGTTCGGGGTGCCGGTGGGCTACTCGGGACACGAGGTGGGGTTGCAGACGACGATCGCCGCGGTGGCGTTGGGGGCGTGCGC
>DAOTYW010000200.1:0-8018 GCA_034434755.1 Anaerolineae bacterium
GCCAGCAGCGGACTCATGCCCACCAGCGCGGCCACGCGCTCCTGCAGCGCGGCGAAGACGACGTTGGAGTTGGTGTTCGAGCCGGTCATGAACGCCCCCAGCGCGCCGATGAACGGCGAGGCCAGCGGGAACGCCGCCCCTACCACGCCGCTGATCCCCTCCGCCAGCAGGTGGGTCATCCCGGCCTGTTCCATCGTTACCGCCATGCCGACCATGGTGGCGATGCCCAGGCTGGCCGGCACGGCCCGCTTGAGCATGTCCTGTCCGATGCGCCGCGCCGCGCCCGGCTTGTATTGACCCCGCCAGCGAAACAGCGCATAGGTCAACAGCGAGGCGTAGACCAGCAGCGCTCCGCCGTGCCCGAAGACGTTGATCGTCTGGCTGACTCCCGCCGGCGTGCTCCAGCCCCGCGCCGTGGTCAGTTCGGGGATGGACACGCGCAGCACTGCCTGGCTCAGGAACTCGCCGACCGGCGCGACGAACTGGGCGATGAGGACAATGGCGATCAGCAATGCGTAGGGGGCCAATGCCCAACGGAGAGGCATCTGGGGGACGGTGCCGGTCTCGGCGCTCGTGGAAGCCGGCTGGTTGGGATGCTCCCGCCGCCGCTCCCGCCAGCGCGCCCACAGCACGCCCACACCCAGCCCGGCCAGCCCGCCGCACATCGCGCCGATCGCCCACAGGCCGTGGGTGACCACCAGGTACTGCGTCCCGGCCATGCTCAGCCCGATCAGCAGCAGGGGAGGAAGTCCGCGCAGCAGGGTGCGCGGGCCGCCGGCGGCCCACAGCGTCCCCGCCCCGCACAGCAGGCAGGCCAGCCCCAGCAGCAGCGCCGCCGGGGCGGCCAGCTCCTCGCCAGGGCGGCCCGTGGCGGCGATCAGGGCGTAGAACGATGAGCCGAGCGATCCGAAGGTCACTGCCCAGGAGTGGCCCACCGACGGGATGACCACGGCGGCCACCGGCGGGAAGCCCAGGCTAACCAGCAGCGGGCCCATCACCGCCACCGGCACGCCGAACCCGCCCACGCCCTGCAGGAAAGCGCTGAACGCCCAGCCCAGCAGCAGCGCCTGCAGCGCGCGGTCGGTGGTCAGCCGCGGCAGCCCGGCGCCGATGGCCGCCACCGCCCCCGCTTCGTCCGTCACGCGGTAGAACAGCAGCGCGCCCCAGATGATGTAGAGGACGAAGAGCGTCAGCAGCAGTCCGCGCACCTGCGCCCAGGCCAGCACCTCCCATCCTGCGCCGAAGCGCAGCCCGGCGACGAGCAGCGCGGCCAGCCAGCCGATCAGCCCGGCTGGCGTCCCCTTCCAACGCAGCCCTAGCATGAGCAACAGGACGAGCAGGATGGGGGTCGAGGCGAGAAACCAATCGAGGAGCATGGTTATGGTGCCAATTCTGCCAGCGCTTCCACCGCCGGCGGCCAGTTCGGGTGGTAGCGCAGGGCGGACTGGAAGTCGGCGCGCGCCCCTGCCGCATCCCCCAGCGCCGCCCAGGCCATCCCGCGCCAGTAGTACGACTCCTCCAGGTTCGACACCGGCTGGAGGGTGGCGTTGGCCAGGGCGATCACGTCCTCGTACCGCCCCACATGGTAGTACGCCTGGTAGGGTCCGAACTGGTACCAGAGCATCCGCCAGGGCAGCCCCAGCATCCGCGCCTGGTCGTAGGCCGCTGCGGCCTGTTCGTACTCCCCCAGGGCGGTCAGGTTCGTGCCGATGTTGAACCAGGCGAAGGTGGCGGCGTCGGCGCAGGCGGCGTAGGCCACGCACGTCGGCGACGGGTCGAGCGCTTCCTGCCGCGCCGTCTCCAGCGCGTGGGCGACCGCCCTCTGCTCATCCCACTCGTCTCCCAGCAGCGCCGCTATCTCATTCTCTCGTTCGAGTGGGTAGATGACCAGATAGACGCGGTCGAACACCCGCCACAGCTCGTCCAGTTCCTGATAGCCGATGGGCAGGTCGGGCCCGTGCAGCGAGTCGTAGGTGATGAACTCCTGGGCCGTGTCATCGTAGCCGACGATCAGCCGGTAGTGGCCGAGCTGATCGCGCGCGTCCCGCACGTACCACGTCTCGACGATCACCGGGTATCCGGCGAGGATCAGTTGCTTCAGCCGCTCCAGGCTCCCCCCGACGCGCACCAGCGCCTGCAGTCCCAGGCCGCGCACGGCCGCCGCCATCTCCTCCGGGCTGACGTTCTTGTCCTCGGGATCGGGTTTGAGCGCGGTGACCAGGTCGTATTGCGTCTCTGTCCGCCCCCAGTAGGAAAGAGCCATGGCCAGCGTGGTCGGCCCGCAGTTGTTCCACCCCTGCGGCTCGTGACGCAGGCCGCCGAGGACGTGGCGGAGCGGCAGGGCCGGCAGCGGGGTGGGGGTGGGCGACGGAGTGGGGGTTGGCCAAGGGGTCGGCGTGGGGCTGACCGTTGGCCCGTCGGTGGGGTAGGCCGCTGGTTCGCCGGTTGACGTGGACGTGATCCGGGGGGTGGGGAGGAGGTCGGGGTGGGGTACCTGGCGCCACTGCTGGAGCGGTTCGGGGAGGTAGTAGGCGTAGCGGCCTGGCAGGGCGCGCACCAGCGCCGGCAGAGCCGCCAAGACGGCTGCCGTCGCCAGCACCAGCACACTCACCAGGAGCAGGATGATGAGCAGGCGATGAGAACGGGTCACATAGCCCATGATACCACGGATTTGACCTTTTTGCCCATTGGTGGTACACTAGACTTGTGGTACGAAGCAAGTTGTTGTGCGACGCGAAGACTGTCCAGACTTGCGGAGGCTGGTCGGTCTTTTTTGTTTGTCACCACTGCTTCGCCACAGAATCATCCATTGCAAGGAGTACAGAAAGTGACTGGTGAGATCGAGACCGGGACCGTGAAGTGGTTCAGTGGGCCCAAGGGCTATGGCTTCATCTCCCGTGATTCGGGGGAGGACGTCTTCGTCCACTTCTCGGCCATTGAGACCGACGGTTACCGCACGCTGAGCGAGGGCCAGCGCGTCGAGTTCTCCGTCGAAGAGGGTCGTAAGGGATTGCAGGCCGTCCACGTCCGGCCGGTCTAGCCCAAGCAGGCAGCGATGCGCTGCATCTGGAGGACAGGAGAGTGAAGAGACTGTATGTCGGTAACCTGAGTTACCAGACAACCGAGGCCACCCTGGCTGACCTTTTCGGGGCGGTAGGTGAGGTGACCTCCGTGAACGTCGTCACTGATCGGATGACGGGCCAGTCCAGAGGCTTTGGCTTCGTCGAGATGGCCGATGACGCAGCGGCGCAGCAGGCGATCAGCCAGCTTAACGATCAGGTCGTGGACGGTCGCTCGATCAAGGTGGCGGAGGCGCGCCCCCAACGGACCTTCGAGCAGCGCGATGATCGCCGCCCGGGCGGCGGGCGCCCCTTCGGGCAACGGGACGATCGCCGTCAGAGGAGCCGCCCCTCCGGCCGCGGGGGCTGGGGACGGGAAGACTAATCACCGCCTTTCCTGGCTATATCTGCCGCACGGCTCCCTCCGCAGGCCGTGCGGCTTTCTTTGAAGGGGGTACTGCTGCGTTAAGCTATTTTCGGAGCAGGCGGGGCAGGGAGGCGATCTCCTCGCTGCGCAGCAGCAGCGCGGCCAGGAGATAGGCGGCGGCCCCGGCAGCCAGTTCCACCAGCGTTTCCAGCCCTGCTCCCACGGCAGGGGGCAGCGCGCGGACGATCAGCACAGCCCCGACCAGCGCCGCCGTCGCCCCCAGCGTGCGCGCTAGCGACAGTCCCAGCGCCCGCCCCTCGATGCCGCCCAGCCGCGCCCGCGCTACGGCCAGCAGGACGACGACCTGCAACCAAGCGCCCAGGCCATTGGACAGGGCGATGCCGCCGTGGGCCAGCGTCGGCAGCAGCAGCCAGCCCAGCCCTGCGTTCAGTGCCAGCCCGCCCAGCGCCGCCCATAGCGGCGTCCACATATCGCGCCGGGCGTAGAACAGCCGGCTGACCACCTCCAGCGCGGAGTGGCCCACCAGCCCGATGGCGAAGAAGCGCAGTGCCCAGGTTACCCGCTCGGTGGCGGCGGCGTCGAACGCGCCGCGCTGGAAGAGGAGTGCGGTCAGCGGGCGGCCCAGGAGGAACAGGCCCGCCCCGGCGGGGATGGCCAGGGCCAGCACGAACCGCAGCGCCCAGGCGCCGGTATGCCGCAACCTGTCCCGCTCCCCGGCGTTGGCCAGCTCGGCCAGCGTCGGGAAGACTGTCAGCCCCAGCGCCGTGCCGATGACTGTCTCCGGGAACTGCATCAGCCGCCAGCCGTACTCGTAGGCGGAGATGGCCCCCTCCGGCAACCGCGAGCCCAGGAAGGTCGGCAAGACAAAATTGAGATAGGTCGCGCCCAGCCCCAGCACGCGCGGGCCCATCAGCGCCAACACCTGGCGCAGGTCGGCGTGGCTGACCAGCGGCCACCAGCAGACGCGGTAGCGGAACAGGCCAGGCACCTGGATCAGGAAGTGGCCCGCTGTTCCCATCAGCCCGCCCCAGGCCAGGCCGAAGATGCCCCAGCGGGGGGCCAGCAGCAGCGCCCCGGCGATCCGCCCGACGGTGTAGGCCAGCGGGGCGGCGGCGGGGAGCAGGAAGTGCTGGTGGGCTTGCAGGACGCTCATCACCACCCCGCTGGCGCTGGAGACGACGGTCTGCAGCAGCACCAGCCGCATCAAACGCACGGCCAGCCCGGCCCGGTAGTCGTCGAAGCCGGGGGCGACGGCGTGGATGATCTGCGGGGCAAAGACTGCTGCCAGCACGCTCACCCCGGCCACCACCAGCAGCACCAGGTTGACCACCGCCGAGACCAGCCGCCAGGTCTCTTTACGGTCGCCCTGGGCGATGCGGGCGGTGAGGACGGGGATCAGCGCGGTCGCCAGGGCGCTGCCGGCGACGACGGTGAACAGTCCATCGGGCAGCTCGAAGGCGGCGTAGTAGGCGTCGAGTTCGGCAGACGCGCCGAAGGCGTGGCCGATGGCCGCGTCGCGCACCACGCCCAGCAGCTTGTCGGCGGCGAAGAGGGCCGCTACCAGCACGGCGGAGCGGGCAACGTGGGATTGGCCGGTCACGCTGCCCATGTGGAAAAGTCCGTCGCGTTGGCCCGCGCCGGCGCCTGGCGCAGCACCATGCGCAGGCGGGTGTGGATCGCCCGGCAGCCGAGGACCAGCAACTGCTGCAGCGTCGGCCAGTGGACACTGTTCATCGGCAGGACCACCCGCGGCAGTTCGTGGCGGGCGGCGAAGTCGGCCAGCAGACGCAACATATCCTCCGTCTGTCCCTCCTCCCCCGCTGCCAGCGCGCCCGCCTCCACGTTGAGTGCGTTTATCGGGTAGCCTTCCCACTTGGACTGGATGCGGGCCACGGCGAAGCCTAGCGGATCGTCCGGGTCGCCCAGGAGCAGCGTCTCCCCGTAGCCTTCCTGCCAGGCGGCGTTGACTTCGGGGGAGTAGTCCAGGCCGGGGCGGACCTCGCTGCTGAGGCGGGGGATGGCCTGTTGCAGGAGCCGTTCCTGCGTCGCGGATGGGAGCTGGCTGAACCGCGCGTGAGCGGGCAGGCGTGTGACGGGGGCAGCGGGCCAGGTCAGGATGACCGTCAGGTGGTCGGGCCGAAAGCCGCAGCGGGCGTAGAGGGCGACGTTGTCCGGCTCCTCCGGCATGGTCCCCAGGCCGATCGTCGTGCAGCCGCGCCGGTCCAGGTAAGCCACCGACTCCTGAATCAGCGCCCGGCCGATGCCGCGGCCCTGGAAATGCGGGTGGACGCCCAGGGTGCCGAACCAGCCGACGCGCCCCCACGTGCGCGAGAAGACGTAGCCGACCGGACGGCCCTCCACCTCGGCGACGAAGCAGCCGTCGGGGTCGCGTCCGCGCATGCTGCGGATGTTCTCACGGGTGCGCAGGGGCATGCTCTCCGCCTGGCCGCGGCGGCGCATCCAGTGGCCGAAGGCCTGCTGGTCGAGGTGGCGCACGACGTCGGCGTCGGCCTCGCTCATCAAACGGATCGCGAAGTGGCTCATCTCGGCTGCCAATGATGCCTAAACCTGCGGGAGGGTGAGCAGGTACTAATGGTGCGTCTCCATGTCGAACAGGCCACGTTCGCGGGCGACGTGCTCGCACCAGCGGAACACGCCCAGGCCTACCACGGCGGCCGCGACGCCGATGCCGGCGAGGATCGCCAACAGTTGTCCGTCGCTGATCCCGCCCAGGAAGCTGTACCCGTTCGCGGTGCCGGTCAGCAGCGCGCGGCGGATCAGCTCCAGCCAGTAGGTGATCGGCATGACATAGCCGAGCGGTTGGAGGTAGCGGGGCAGGAGGGCGATCGGAAAGATGGCTCCGCTGAAGAGGTAGAGCGCCCCGGCGACCGCCTCGCCCACCGACCAGGCGTGGCGGGCCATGCGCAGGCTGAGGCCGGCCAGGATCAGGCCCAGAAAGGCCAGCGCTGGCAGTCCCAGGGCCATCGCCGCGACGAACAGCGGCCAGTTCGCCGCCCGCAGACTGATGGGCACGCGCAGGAGGAAGATGCCGAACAGCAAGGTGATCAACACCGACAGCGTCCCGGTCAGTACCCGTGCCATCGCCCGGCCTAGCAGGTAGGGGACCATCCGCACCGGCGAGGCGTAGAAGACCTTGAGCGTCTGGTAGTGCTCGCGGTCGTCAATGATCGCCCAGCTCACGCCCATCAGCACGCTGCCGACGTAGATGTAGAAGCAGTTGCCCAGGAAGATATAGGCGAAGAGCGGGTCATTGGTCGGGCGGCCGCCGCTGACGACGGTGTACATCAACACCAGGATCATCGCCCCGGCGACCGGCTTGGCGATGGAGTAGATGGCGAAGAGGAGCGGATCGGTCCAGTTCGACTCGATCTGCCAGCCCAGCCAGGTGGCCATGCGGAAGGAACGGAGTCGCTCGCCCATGCTCGCCGGTGGGGGATTATACGTCCGAGGGGAGGGTGTGTCAATCGAGGGCGAAGCCCCGGCGGTGCTGGCCGCCGAGGCTTCGCCTCTAGCGGGTGGGGATGCCCTCTAGCGGATTTCGTAGACGATCTGGACGCTGACCGAGACGGAGAAGGTGCCCGGTTGGATATTCGGGGCCGAGACGGCCATTCCGCCGCCGCCCATGCCATCCATCGCCGAATACATCGGGTAGTACCCGCCGCTGGTCTCCGTCACCATGATCGGGTTGCCCAGCGAGAAGTCGAGCTCCTGGGCTATGGTCTGTGCCTGGGCGCGGGCGTTCTGCAGCGCCTGTTGACGGGCCTGCTGCACCAGGGCGTCGGGGTCCTCGACGCTGAAGGTCACGCCGGAGATGTTGTTCGCCCCGGCCTCGACCACGGCGGCCAGCAGATCGCCGACGTGGCTCAAGTCGCGCAGAGTGATCATGATGTAGTGCGAGAAATGGTAGACGATCTCGCCGGTAGGCGTGCCGGTCTGCGGGTCGTAGATCGTCTCTGCCCACAGGCTGTAGCCGGTGGTCTGGATGTCATCGGCGGCGACCCCGATCCCCCGCGCGGCGGCGATGGCGGCGTTGATCCGCTGGGCGCCGTCATTGACCAGCGCGGCCGGATTATCGCCGCGCAGTTCCACGCCGGCATTCACCTGGGCGATCTCCGGTTCCGCGCTGGCCGTGCCGACGCCGGTGACCACCACTCCCTCGGTGAAGCTCCCGTCCCCGTATACGACCCCGCCACCGCCGTAGGTGGGTGAACCCTCGCTTGCGGCCATGGTCGGCGATGCGCCTAGCTGCCCGCAGGCCGTGAGCACCAGGGCCGCGGCAAGCAAGGCCCCGACGAAACCGATTCTCCCATTCATTTCCTTACCTCCTGATGTCATTGGATATCAGGAGACATGACGCCCGTCGCGCGCGGGAAGTTCCGGAGGGAGGGGGAGACGCGGAGACACGGTGACACGGTGACGCGGTGACGCGGTGACACGGAGACACGGAGACACGGAAACACGGAGACACGGAGACACGGAGACACGGAGACACGGAGACACGGAGACACGGAGACACGGAGACACGGAGACACGGAGACACGGAGACACGG